>CAMBAL010000040.1 GCA_945864225.1 uncultured Blautia sp.
GTTATCATATGTTATGATGTTACGCAGTAAAAAATCTGTTACTGTGGAGCGAACAGTAACTGTCTCTTGTGTATGAAAAAGGAACAAAAACTGCAGAAATTGGAGGAAAATATGAAGAAACGTTATTTGGCTGTCGGGCTGATCCTGATGGCAGCAGGTGCAGCCGGCGGTTTTGGATGGTATTATTTCCATGACGGTATGGATTTATCTTCCGATGAACAGGCTGTTTACGTGTCATCAGTCAGTTCCATTGTCGGAAGCAAGTCCGGAGTTACGAACAGGTATGCCGGTGTAGTGGAACCGCAGAAGACCGTGGAAGTGTCAATTGAGAGCGGACGTACCGTCAAGAGTGTGAATGTCAAGACCGGACAGGAAGTCAGTCAGGGGCAGCTTTTGTTTGAATATGATCTGAGCAGTATTCAGGATGATCTCAAACAGGCACAGCTGGATCTTGACAGACTGAAAAACGAGGCAATGAGTCTGAATGAACAGATTGCCACGCTGGAAAAAGAAAAGAAACAGGCAAGCAAGGATAATCAGCTTTCCTATACGATTGAGATTGAGACCAGCAAAATGAATCTCAAGAAAAATGAATATGATCAGGAGAGTAAGACGGCTGAGATCGAGAAGCTGCAGAATGCCACCGGAAATACGGAAGTACGCAGTGAGATTGACGGTGTGATCCAGAAAATCGATACATCCAAGATGACGACAGAAGAGGGGGATTATCTGGATGAGAGTTCTATGGATACATCGTCTTCGTCTGATGGCAGCAGTAATGCCTTTATTACGATTTTAAGTACCGGTGCTTATCGTGTCAAAGGCCAGATCAATGAATTGGAAGCGCAGTCTTTGATGGAAGGAGAACCGATGATCATACGCTCCAGAATAGATGAGGATCAGATCTGGCGCGGAACCATGGGAACCATTGACCGGGAGAATGCAGTTTCAGACAGCAGTAATTCCATGTATTATGGAATGATGGATACCGGCAGTTCCCAGACAACATCCAGTACCTATCCGTTTTATGTGGAACTGGATGCTTCAGATGGACTGATGCTTGGACAGCATGTTTACATAGAACGGGATAATGGACAGGAAGAGGAGAAGGACGGTCTCTGGCTGAGTGAGTTCTATATTGTGGACGCAGATACTCCGGATCCCTATGTATGGGCAGTCGATGATAAGAATAAACTGGAAAAGCGCAGTGTGATCCTTGGCAATTATGATGAGGGGCTTTGTGAATATGAGATTGTGGATGGAGTAACCCTGCAGGATTATCTGGCATATCCGTCCGACAGTCTGGAAGAGGGAATGAAAACCACAACCAGCGAAACCGCTCTTTTGAATTCCGAGGATATGAATTCCGAGGATATGTATTCTGAGGACATGTATTCGGAAGAGATGTATTCCGACGATTTGGAAGCAATAGATGAGTCCGAAGAGGAATATACAGAGGATTCGTACGGTCTGCCTGAAGATGGCGAAATCATCGAAGGTGACTCCGGGGAAGAAGTTCTGGATTCTGAGATGATGGAAGATGTTTTTGAAGAGGATCTGGTGCCGATTGAAGAAAATGAAGAAGAGTATTACAGTGAGGAAGAAATCACTTATGATGATGCGGAGGATTTGGAATGATTTTGGAACTGAAGGGAATTTATAAAAATTACCAGCAGGGAAAGATGACCGTTCCGGTATTGAAAAATGTTGATTTTTCAATGGAAGAGGGCGAATATGTCGCAATCATGGGTCCTTCTGGATCCGGAAAAACGACACTGATGAATATCATCGGCTGTCTCGATCAGGCTACGGAAGGAAGCTTTCTGCTGGACGGGCAGGATATTCGTTCCTGTTCGGAGAATGAAATGTCTGATATCCGGTTGCATAAGATTGGTTTTGTATTTCAGAGTTTTCATCTTCTTCCGAGACAGACGGCCCTTTCCAATGTGGAGATGCCGCTGCACTATGCAAAAGTACCCAAAAAAGAGAGAAGAGCGAAAGCATTGAAGGCCCTGGACAGGGTAGGATTATCCGACAGAGTGGATTTCCACCCCAATCAGCTTTCTGGTGGACAGATGCAGAGAGTTGCCATCGCAAGAGCAATTGTGAATAGTCCGAAGCTTCTTCTTGCAGATGAGCCTACCGGTGCCCTGGACAGTAAGTCAGGCGCACAGGTAATGGAGCTTTTTAAGACATTGAATGAAGAAGGCGTGTCCGTGCTGATGATCACTCACGACCCTGAAATTGCGGCTCATGCGAAAAGGGTAGTTACGATACGTGACGGAGAGCTGCGGGAGAAAGAGGTGAAGACATGAGCAGAATCAAAAAGGTCATTGCCGGAGTTGTAGTGACTGCTCTGCTTGCCGGAGCGGCTTCCGCCGGTGCAGTTTATATCAGAAAATCCAATGAAACGGAAGTTCTGGTATACGATGTGAGCAGCCTGGCCAGTGATTATTATTCGCAGGATACGTATCTGGATGGTACGGTTACGACCAGTGTTTCACAGAATGTGACGGTAGACAAGGATATGATCATTGAAGATGTTCCGGTTCAGAAAGGAGACAGTGTAAAAAAGGGTGATGTTCTTATCACATTTGATATGACACTGGTGGAAATGGAACTGAATATTGCAAAACTGAAAAAACAGCAGCAGGAGCAGAATCTGAATAAAGCGGTGAACAGACTGAACAGTCTTCAGAATGGCGGGCCTTTGGTAGAAGAAGATGACAGTGTGCCGGACAGTATTGAGAATGATACTTCCAGTCTGAACAGCACCACAATGAATGAGGAAGCTTCGGCAGCAGCGGGATCTGCTGGCGCTTATCTGGCAGCTTCATTCAGCCCTGTGCTGCTTGCAGCTGCGGTAGGAGATCTCTTTTCGGAAGGAACGGAAGAATCGGGAAATTCTGATGAGACAATGCTTTCGGAAGGCGTCGATCAGGATACGGATGTAATGACAGAGGAATCTTCCGGAGAAACACCGGTGTCAGACAGTGAATCAGGAAGTGAGTTCAGTTCGGGCGAAAATTCCGGATCCGGGGATTCTTTTATTTCCGGAGAGATCGATCCACCTTTGGCAACTCCTACACCGGTGCCTGATTTTGAAGAGGATATCGATATTTTTGACCCGTATCCGACGCAGGGAGATTCTCAGTTCCATGATGGCAATCCCGTATTTTACAGCAGGCTGGATGGAGATTCCATACCGTTTACGGGCCGGGGCAGTGAGACAGAGCCTTATGTATTCTTATGCAGCTCTGCAACCGGCAAAGTTGTACTGACAGGGGAATTTCTGAATACCATGGCAGGCTTCAGTAAAGATGGAACCAGAGTATTAAGTGAAAACGGATCCTGGTATCAGCTTGAATTTCACAATCTTGATACGATTACAAATTTTGAAGACCGTACGCAGTCCTGTACCGGATATTATCTGATTGATGGAAATCTTCTGGAAACACCTGTGAGTGATGTTGCAGAAATGGAACTTACTCTGGAGGATGCAAGTAAATATACACAGGAGGATATAGAACCGGAAATACCTGGAAGTAATTCCGGAACAGGCGGAAGTACTTCAACACTTACCAGATCGGAAGCAATCAAACAGAAGCAAAACGAGATCGCAAGTCTGAAACTGGATATCCAGGAAAGCGAGATCAATATTTCCAAACTGGAAAAAAAGGTGCAGAAGCAGGTTGTTTACAGTAAGATCGACGGTACAGTATCCTATGTCGGTGACCCGTTGACAGGAACTTCTTCCGAGAATGCCTTTCTCATCGTGCGAAGCAAGGACGGATACTATGTCAAAGGTACGGTCAGTGAGCTGATGCTGGATGAGATGAAGGACGGAACGATACTGAACTGTCAGAGTTACGAGAATGGCAGTTTTGAAGCCGAAGTTGTGGATGTTTCTGATTTTCCGGTATCTTCCGGCAGCGGGTACTATTACGGTGACGGCAATCCGAACGCATCTTATTATACCTACAGTGCCATTGTGACGGACAAAAGTATCAAGCTTTCCGATCAGGACTGGCTGACGGTAACTTTGAACAGCCAGACTTCCAGTGAAGGCAGCCTTGTACTGGACAAAGCCTTTGTATTATCTGAAGATGGAGTAAGTTATGTCTATAAAGATGATAACGGTGTTCTGAAAAAACAGGTATTAGATTCCGGCGGCAATGTGAATGGCGGATACAGTGTACTGGTAAAAGGCGGAATCACCCGGGAGGATAAGATTGCATTTCCGTATGGAAAAGACATTAAAGAAGGTGCAAAAACAAAACAGGGAACAATGGAAGATTTGTATGGATACTAAGGAGGCGGGATTACATGATTGAAAATATTCGAATTTCTTTTCAGGGCATCTGGTCTCATAAGATGCGTTCTTTCCTGACCATGCTTGGTATTATCATCGGAATTGCATCCATTATCGCGATTGTTTCTACGATTAAGGGAACCAGCGAACAGATCAAAGAAGACCTGATCGGAGCAGGAAATAATACAGTAAATATCAGCCTGTATTATGGGGATACCACTTATGACAGCGATTATGGAATGGGAGGTACCCCTCCGCTTTTGACACAGGAACAGAAGGAAGAAGTTCTGGAGATGGAACATGTGGAAAATGCCACATTTTTTTACAGCCGTTCTTATTCAAGCAATATTTATTATCAGAATACCAGTTTTCAGGGCGGCAAGGTATATGGAATTGACCTGAATTTCCTGGATACCTGTGGTTATGAACTTCAAACAGGAAGAGAATTTATTCAGAAAGATTATGACGATTTTCATAAAGTGGTACTGATTGATTCCAATGCAGCGGAAAATCTGTTTCCCGGCGAACAGGCAGTGGGAAAAATCATAGAAATCGGATCTGAGCCGTTTACGGTGGTCGGTGTAGTTCATCAGAGTGATGATTATCTGCCGAATATTGATAATATCCAGGAGTTTTATGAGTATTACCAGACGGTTATGGGTACGGTAATGATTCCGTCCAGATGCTGGCCGATGGTATTCAAATTTGATGAACCGGAGAATGCGATTATTCGTGCGGATTCCACGGATAATATGAGTACAGCAGGCAATGCTGCGGCAAAGGTTCTGAACCAGAATATTTCCGGTCAGAATGGGGAGAGCAGTTCTACTTACGAATATCGGGCAGATGATGTGATGGAGCGTGTGAAAAACCTGCAGAAACTCAGTGAGAGTACCAATCAGCAGCTGATCTGGATCGCCAGCATTTCTCTTCTCGTCGGAGGAATTGGTGTGATGAATATTATGCTGGTTTCCGTTACGGAACGAACACGCGAGATTGGTCTGAAAAAGGCGATCGGAGCCAGAAAGAAAACAATTCTGTTTCAGTTCCTGACCGAGGCTTCTGTTTTGACGAGCATCGGCGGAATCATAGGGGTTGCATCCGGAATTGCGCTTTCCAGGGTGGTTTCGCGGTTGTCCGGATCGCCAACTGCAATCAGTGTTCCGGCAATTGTTGGATCGGTTGTATTTTCGATGCTGATCGGAGTGATTTTTGGCCTGCTTCCTTCTGTAAAAGCAGCAAACCTGAATCCGATCGATGCACTGAGAAGTGAGTGATACCGGTACAGGAAAAGCCGGATATAGAAATGTACTCAATAGATACAGGAAAGCAGTATCAAAACAAAAGAGGATTTTGCCATTACAGCAAAATCCTCTTTTGTTTTGCAATTTCCAGACATGTTCCGGAATCTGTTAAAATCCAAGTTTCTCTCCGCAGAGTACCACGGTGATTCTTCCTGGAACTCTGGAATATCTGGTGACAAGAATTTGACAGCAGATACATTCCGGACTCAGGCAGTCGCCGCATACGCCGGTTTTGGCACAGGGAGTCTGGACATTGACACGGACAGCATTAGGCGGAGAAGCAAGAGTGCGGATACGTCTGACAGCATCCTCTACGTTGTCGCACATTTTATCCATGCTTGCCAGAACGATGACATGAGCCGGTCCATGAGCGATACATGCCACGCGATTGCTGGCTCCGTCAATATTGACCAACATACCGTCTTTGGTAAAAGCGTTGGTACTGGTAAGAAAATAATCTGCACAGACGATCTTGCCGTATAAAGCCCGTGCTTCTTCCGGAGTTTTGGCAGATTTGCGGTCGATCACTTCATAATTTCCCTGCTTGACAGCTTCGATCACTCCGGCTTCCATCATGGATTCTGTGCCGCCCCAGGTGACGGAAGAACCTTCCGGAATTATGGAAAGGATTTTTTCTTTTGCTTCTTCTGCTGTAGCGCAGTAACAGGCATCCATGCCGTGACGGGCAAATGCTTTTTTCAGTGTTTCGCCTGCCATGAGAAAACTCTCTGATCTGTAAGACATATGTATGATCCTCCTTTTCTGGTATTCAGACAAAATGATGGTGCAGATGTGCGGTACCTTCATTCTGCCGCTTATTTTCTGATAATTCCTGTAAAATTATATCACAGCAGATTCACATTTTCAATTGAGATACCGATGGAAATATGATACACTACATAAAGAGCGTAGAAAAAAACGCTGTATTCAGGAATTATCAGGAATCAAGGAGAAAGAGAATATGGGAAAAATTGCTATTGTTACAGACAGCAACAGCGGTATTACACAGGATCAGGGACGTGAGCTTGGAATCTTTGTTGTACCGATGCCCTTCTACATTAATGAAAAGATGTACCTGGAAGGGATTACTCTTTCACAGGAAGAATTTTATAAACGACTGACGCAGGACGAACCGATTTCTACTTCTCAGCCGAATCCGGGAGAAGTTTGCGGTTTATGGGATAATCTTCTGGAGGAATATGATGAAATCGTTCATATCCCCATGTCCAGCGGACTGAGTGCATCCTGTGAAACAGCTATGGCTCTTGCCCGTGACTACGATGGCAAAGTGCAGGTAGTCAATAATCAGAGAATTTCCGTGACACAGAGACAGTCTGTTCTGGATGCTATGGAACTGGTAAAGGCTGGCAGAAATGCTGCTGAGATCAAACAGACACTAGAAGATGAGAAATTTCAGTCCAGTATTTATATTACACTGGAAACATTGAAGTATCTGAAACGAGGCGGAAGAATCACACCTGCTGCTGCGGCTATCGGTACCGTGCTGAACCTCAAACCGGTTCTGCAGATCCAGGGTGAGAAGCTGGATTCTTATGCCAAAGTCCGCGGCAAAAAACAGGCAAAACGTGTGATGCTTAAGGCCATGCAGGAAGATATGGAGAAACGTTTTTCGGAATATTTGAAGAAAGGGGAAATGTGCCTTCAGATTGCCTATACGGGAACGAGCGAAGAAGCAGAGGAATTTAAAAAGGAAGTAAAGGAAATATTTCCTGAAATTCATGAGATCCATATGGATCCGCTTTCTCTGAGTGTGGCATGTCACATTGGGGATGGTGCACTTGCCATTGCCTGTGCCAAAAAAGTAACAGTCAGTGAAAATGCGTAAATATTTGAGACAGATTGTGAGGAGTCAACAGGAATGAAGAAACTTATGGAACAAATGGCGGAAGAACTTTCTGCCGCTTTTGAAAAAGCAGGATATGATCCATCTTATGGAAAAGTGACGGTTTCCAACCGCCCGGATTTATGTGAATTCCAGTGCAACGGAGCGATGGCCGGAGCCAAGGCTTATAAAAAAGCTCCTTTTATGATCGCCGATGACGTTGTGGCAAATCTGGGAGACAGCCGTGTATTTTCCATGGCAGAGGTAGTAAAACCGGGTTTTATCAACTTAAAAGTAAAAGATGAATTTCTTGCAGATTATCTGGAAGAGATGGCTGCAGATGAAAAGCTTTCGGTTACAACGGCAGAAACACCGAAAACCATCATCATTGATTACGGCGGACCGAATGTGGCCAAGCCGCTTCATGTAGGACATCTCCGTTCTGCGATCATTGGTGAGAGTATCAAGAGAATCGGGCGTTATGTGGGACATAAGGTGATTGGAGATGTACATCTTGGTGACTGGGGTCTGCAGATGGGACTGATCATTACAGAGCTGAAACACCGTCAGCCGGATCTGGTATACTTTGACGACAGCTTTGAGGGAGAGTATCCGTCAGAAGCTCCTTTTACCATCAGTGAACTGGAAGAAATTTATCCGTGTGCCAGCGGAAAGTCCAAGACAGATGAAGAATACCGCAATGAAGCACTGGAGGCGACCCATCTTCTGCAGCAGGGCAAACCGGGTTATATGGCTCTCTGGAATCATATTATGAATGTTTCAGTAACAGACTTAAAGAGAAACTATGATAATCTGAACGTTTCGTTTGACTTATGGAAGAAAGAGTCGGATGCACAGCCGTATATTCCGGATATGGTTGCGAAAATGAAAGAGCAGGGCTTCGCTTATGAAGACCAGGGTGCTCTTGTCGTGGATGTAAAAGAAGAGAGTGATACCAAGGAAATTCCTCCGTGTATGCTCCTGAAATCAGATGGTGCATCGCTTTATACGACGACTGACCTTGCTACGATCGTGGAACGTGTGAAATTATTTGATCCGGATGAGATTCTTTATGTGGTGGATAAGCGTCAGGAACTCCATTTCATTCAGGTGTTCCGCTGCGCACGCAAGACCAGACTTGTAAAAGATGAGACAAAGCTGTCTTTCCTGGGATTCGGAACGATGAACGGCAAAGATGGAAAGCCCTTTAAGACAAGAGAGGGCGGTGTGATGCGTCTGGAAAACCTGATAGCCGATATTGATGAGGAAATGTTCCGCAAGATTGTGGAGAACAGAAGTGTCAGGGATAAAGATGCCGATGAGACTGCAAAGATCGTTGGCCTTTCTGCAATCAAATATGGAGACCTGTCCAATCAGGCCACCAAAGATTATATTTTTGATGTTGACCGGTTCACTTCTTTTGAAGGAAATACAGGCCCGTATATCCTTTATACAATTGTCAGAATTAAATCCATTCTGAACCGGTATACAGATGAAGGCGGAGATACAGATGCAGGCAGAATTCTTCCGGCTGTCAATGACAGCGAGAAAAATCTGATGCTTCAGCTGACCGGATTTGGTGCTGTGATCGAGAATGCTTTTGAGGAAAAGGCACCGCACAAAATCTGTGCATATATTTATGAAGTATCCAATGCGTTTAACAGCTTTTATCATGAAACAAAGATTCTCAGCGAAGAGAATCAGGCACAGAAAGAATCTTTCATTCAGCTCCTGAAGCTGACAAAGAAAGTGCTGGAAACCAGTATTGATCTTCTTGGATTCTCTGCGCCGGACAGAATGTAACAGGGGCAGTCAATCATTTATCAGCAGAGCCGGAGTCATGATGAGGATTCCGGCTCTGTGATTGTGTGACAGATGCGTAAGCAGAATGAATAAGGAATATACCTGAGGTGACGAAATGAAAATCGGAATAGGAATTGATACGGGCGGCACATATACAGATGCAGTTATTTATGATTTTGAAGATAAAACCATTCTTGGCAGTGCCAAAAGTCTTACAACGAAAAATGATCTGGCAATCGGAATCATAAATGCGATTGACGGACTGCACACGGATCTGGTACAGAAGGCGGAAATCATTTCTCTCTCGACAACACTTGCTACCAATGCCTGTGTAGAAGATAAAGGAGGACAGGCAAAGCTGATTTTTATGGCGGATCCTCACAGGAGCCAGACTGGGAACTGTTTAACAGCCGGATAGACAATGGATTTGAAAATCTGGACGGGGTAGGAATTCTTGAGATAAATGCCATGAGAAATGGTGCTGTGGTCGAAAAGAAAGCAAAAGAGATTTTTCAGAAGAAATTGTTATATAAAAAATGGTTGACAGAACCGATGTATCAGTAAATAGATGCAATGGTTCTGTCGGGATAATTGTGTCAAAGTAAAATGTTTTGAAAAAAGGAATCAGGGCATAGTTTTAAGGAGTTTACTGGTCAGGGAGTGAATCATCATCAACGGATCGGAAATGAACAGCATCTCCAGGAGTTTATAAAACAACCGGTTTTTCACAAAATAATCACAGAAAAACAGAACAAAGTGTGCTATAATTAAATACATATTTCTATGAGTTGGCATTCTGTTGTATTTCAACAGCAGCTTTATTTTATCATAGGAAAGTACTTTGCATTTTCCTATGATCATTTAAATATTGAAATCTTATTCTTTTCTAAAGTGTTTTTGGTATGAAAATGATAATTTTTTGTCTAAAAATACGTATTCTTAATTTTCTATACTTCGAAAAAATCCATGTATAACCAATAATAGCATAAAAGGAAATGGAGTGAGTAGAATCGATCGGATTGGCATTATTTTAAAAGGACGCTATTGTATGATCGAACAGATCGGTCAGGGAGGAGAGGGGAACCTTTACCTTGCGCGGGATATGGAGCTTGGAACTTTATGGGCAGTCAAAGAGCTTCCTCTGGAACGGAAAAAAGAGGCTAAACTGATGAGACTCCTCGAACATCCGGCCTTACCGAAAATGATGGATTATACGGAACGCGGTGAGTTCTGTTATCTTGTGATGGAGTATATCCGGGGAAAATCCATCAGGGAATGGATGGAGGAGGGAAGGAGTTTTTCGCTGGAAGAAATTCTTCATATTGGTCAGGAAGTCACGGAAGTGATGGAATATTTTCATAAGCAGAAACCTGCTGTTTATTATGGGGATCTGAAACCGGATAATCTGATGCTTACAGAAAAAGGCAGGCTGTATCTGGTGGATCTGGGAAGTGCTGTTTTTGGATACAGGGAATCACAGAAAATCTGTATCGGTACACCGGGATTTGCAGCGCCGGAGCAGCATGAAGGAAGAATGACAGCGGCAAGTGATATTTATGCATTTGGAAAAACATTGTCTGCATTGTGTGGCAGGAACAGAAAACGATATATTTTCCAGCATCCCAGGTTGGGTTTTCTGCTCTGGAAATGCTGCAGAAAAGAGGAAAAATTACGCTATCCGGATATGGTAACCGTCCGGAAAGAAATCAGAACTATTTCAGAAAATAATATTCCCGCAAAAATCAGGAACCTGTGGATGCTTCTGTTCATGATGTTATGTATTATTTTGTCTGTGCTGGTCTGGTTAAGAAACTGGTCAGAAAGGCCTGTACTGGAAGAAAGACTGACAGAAGTGACTCAGAATTATTATAGTGATGCATTTTTGCATAACAGTCTCTCTGACAGGAAGAAAATATGCGCAGAGACAGAAAAAGAGCTTCAGCTGCTGCTGAAAGAATATCCGGAAAAAGAATTTCAGAGAAAACTTCTTCTTATGCTGGCTTTGAACAGTGAACTGCAGGGGGAAGAAGAGCATGCCGCTATTTATTATGAGCAGCTATTGCTTTATGATGAAAATTACGGGGAAGCATATGGACAATATGGTCTTTTTCTGTGCAGAATCGGATTAAGAGAGGAAAGCATCCGGTTGTGGGAAAAGTATCATATGATGGAAAAGAAGACGATGGAATCTATGGAGCCAGGGACATTCAGGCAATGGAGGGAAAGGCTGTATGAAAATATGGATGGAGACGGGAATGAGATCACATCAAACGAAGAATATACGGAAAAACAATAGAAATGATGGAAAACCGGAAAAAGTTTCAGCGGAAAAAGCAGATAAGGAAGGGAAAAGAATAACAGCAAAAAAGACGAAACAGAATTGCAGGATAGTCTTTCTTATTTCAATCTTTATGCTGTGTGCGGTGCCGGCATCAGGGATGGAAATGGGAGGCTTTGATATAGAAATCGGTGCCGGAGAACAGAAAGATTTCGCGTCATTTGGACAGAATAATGCTGTGGAATTGCCTGATGCTGGAAGTGAATCCCAGGATACGTTTTCTGGTGGTGGTTCTTCGGATTCAGGGACAGGTTCGTCAGAAGCAGCTGCTCCGGAAGCAGACAAGGGTTCGGGAACAGGTCAAAATACAGGTGGGGGAGCAGGTACAAATACAGGTGGGGGAGCAGGTACAAATGCAGGTTGCGGAGCAGGTAAAAATGCAGCAGGGGGAGCATGTACAAATGTAGGTGCAACACGTACAAATAGAGGAAGTGGAAGAGGTACAAATGCAGGAGGCGGAACAGGTACAAATGCAGGAGGCGGAACAAGTACAAATACGGGTGGAGGAACAAGTACAAATACGGGTGCAGGAGCAGGCACAAATGCAGGAGGAACAAGTACAAATACCGGCAGTGGAGCAGGTATGAATGCAGGCGGAGGAACAAGTACAAATACAGGTAGTGGAACAGGTATAAATGTAGGAAGCGGAACAGGTACAAATAGAGGAAACGGAACAAATATAAGCAATGGAACAAATACAAATGTAAGTACAGGAAAAGGTACGGAAAAAGAAAACAGTTCGATACAAAAAGAATTGCCGTCCGGTGTTTCAGGCAGGAAACCTGCACAAAGCGATTCCGGCAGCAGTGGGCATAGTCAAAACAGTTTGAAGCAGAGTAACCATACCAGTCAGAACGAAATGAGAAACGGCAGTAATACAGGTCAGAAAGCATTGATAAGCAGCACTTTATCCCCGACGCCTTCTCCTGCTCCCCAATTATTTTTTTATCAGAAAAAGCCGGAAGAAACCGTACAGGAAAGTGTTCTTACGGTATCTTATCATCAGGAAGAACTGGAGACTTCAGGAGGTCCATTGAAGTTTCGAATCTCTGCGGATTGTCCGGTACTGATACTGTCGGCGAGAATCAATCAGAAAGAGTGTCTCTGGCACTGGGAAGGGAATGTACTTGTACTGGAGAATACAGAAGAAGGAAAGTGCAGTGCTGAGTGGATCTCAGCGCATGAGGCAGAATCCATAAGTGTTTTTGTTTTATAGAAGCAGAATTCATAAGTGCTTTGGTTTTATAGAAGCAGGATCCGTAAGTGTTTTTTGCGTGGACTGAAAGAGTAAAGCGTGATATAATAAAACATCAGCACATTGTTTATGAAATAACGAAGAATAAATCGGAGGAACTATGTATAAAGCAATTATGTTTGATCTGGACGGAACGCTTACGGAGTCTGGAGAAGGAATCACGAAATCGGTTCAATATGCATTGGAGAAAATCGGCAGACCGGAACCGGATCTGGAAAAACTGAAAGTATTTGTAGGTCCGCCGCTTCTGGATCAGTTTATGAAATATGCGGATACAGATGAAGAGACAGCCAGACAGGCGGTTGCCTTTTACCGGGAGCGTTATGGAGTGACCGGAATTTATGAAAACAGCGTATATCCGGGAATTCCGGAACTTCTGGAAGAACTCCGGAGAAAAGGATATCTTCTTGCAGTAGCATCTTCCAAGCCGGAAAACTATGTGAATCAGGTTTTGGATTATTTTCATCTGTCCGGCTATTTTGATGTAATCGTTGGAAGTGAAATGAATGGAAACAGAACCAGAAAGGCGCAGGTGATCGAAGAAACTCTGGAACGGCTGAAGCTGTCCGGGCATCGGAATCAGGTTCTGATGGTGGGAGATAAAGAACATGATGTGCTTGGTGCGAGAGAGGCAGGTGTGCCCTGTGTTGCGGTTTCCTACGGATATGGAACGATGGAAGAACTGGAAGCAGCAGAACCATTGAAAATTGTTTCCTCTGCGGAAGAACTGCTTCATTTTTTCGGCTGAGCCCTCTGCGCAGACAGAGCTTTTTTTCACAGTTGTGGAGGGTTCTGTACCCGGTTCTGATTTCCTTCGCAATCGGTCAGATTGTCGGAGGCACTGCACTGGCATTGATCAATCAGTATGGAAAAGGAATGGATACGTATTACAAAAGTACTATGTTTTTGACAGGTGTGGCAGGACTTCTGACGATGCTTCCTCTGCTGTATTTTTACAGAAAAGACCGTTTATGCAGAATTGCAGGAGGAATCGTAAAGCCTGAAGGAATCAGGCACGGCAGAGTTTTGGATTATCTGCTGCTTCTTTTTATGGGAGCTGCAATGGCACAGTTTGGCAATTTGATTGTTGCGATTTTTCAGATATTCCTGCAGTCGTCCACCTATCAGGATACGATGTCACTGGTGACAGACGGGAAAAGCCTGATGGAAATGATCTACTGGATGGGTATCGTGGCTCCTGTAGCAGAAGAAACCGTATTCCGGTGGATGGTATTTGCGCGCCTGCGTGATTATATGAAACTGTGGCCTTCTGTTTTGATTTCCGCTTTGATGTTTGGCATCTATCATGGAAATATTGTACAGTTTTTATACGCGTTTCTGCTGGGATCGTTGTTTGCTTATTTTATGGAAATGACAGGGAGTCTCTATGCATCGGTACTTCTTCACATAGGAGCCAATATCTGGTCACTGGTGTATTCGGAATTGGGGCTATGGCTGCTCCAGTCGTCTGCGGTAGGAATCCTGACTGTAATTGACTTTGTACTGCTTGGAGTTTTACTTGCGGGAACCCGGTATTTTGCACGAATGGGAAAAGAAAGAAATGCCAGATGTGTCTAATCATTCGTTAAACAGATTTGTGTGAAAGCAAAATTGAGATAAAAATATGAAATAAAAAATATTCTGAAGGACTGCTTTGTGGGATTGACAAAGCAGTTTCTTTTTGATACGATAATACCACACCCCGGAGGGGTATATAAGGAAAGAAGATATAGACAGTAGAAGACAGAGAACAGCGGATAAAGGATAAAAGATAGAAGGGATTTGTATGAAAGCAGATAAACAGAAAGTTACCAGACTTCTGAAAACGGCACGAGGTCAGATCGACGGCATTCTCCGCATGGTGGAAGATGACAGATACTGCATTGACATTTCTCAGCAGCTCATGGCGACAGAAGCAATTTTGAACAAGGTGAATAAAGAAATACTTGCGGCTCATCTGAAGTGCTGTGTTTCTCATGCAGAGACGGAACAGGAGAAGGAAGAAAAAATAGATGAACTGATTTCCATGCTTGGAAAGATTATGAAATAAAGAAATAAGACAATCATGTATTCGTACATCGAAGCAGAGAAAAATGGTGTATGATTGGATAACAGGAGGAGATGATTTCGATTGAAAGAAAAATTTGATGTCACCGGTATGACCTGTTCTGCATGTTCTTCAAGAGTGGAGAAGTGTGTTTCGAAGCTGAACGGAGTGCAGAATGTCAGTGTAAATCTTCTGACGAACAGCATGCAGGTGGAATATGAGGAACAGGTGTTAAGTGAAAGACAGATTATAGATGCGGTAGTGAAAGCCGGATATGGGGCAAGCCCGAAATCCGAACAGAGCAGCACTCAGGTGCATCAGTCTGCGCATAAAGGTGCAGCAGGTAACCCGGCAGAACGGGAGCAGAAACAGATGAAAATGCGTCTGATCGTTTCTTTTGTATTTCTGATTCCTCTGATGTATGTTACTATGGGGCATATGATAGGACTTCCGCAGCTTCCTTTTCTGCAGGGAGTGGAAAATGCAGTAAGCTTTGCATTTACGCAGTTTCTTCTGTGTCTGCCGATCATCTATGTGAACCGTAAATATTACAGCAAGGGTTTTCAGACTCTGTTTCATCTGGCACCGAATATGGACAGCCTGATCGCAATCGGTTCCTGTGCGTCACTGGTCTATGGGATTTTTGCGATTTATCGTATGAGTTATGGACTGGGACATGGAGATATGGAACTGGTTCACCGGTATTATCATGATCTGTATTTTGAGTCAGCTGCTATGATTCTTGCTCTGATCACGGTGGGAAAATATCTGGAAGCGAGGTCTAAAGGCAAGACGAGCGAAGCAATCAATAAACTTCTGGACCTGGCGCCAAAGACTGCTATTGTGGAACGCGGCGGCAGAGAAATGGAATTGCCGGTGGAGCAGGTGCAGACTGGCGATATTGTAGTTGTCCGTCCGGGCAGCAGCATTCCGGTAGACGGTTTTATCATAGAAGGATCCACTAGTGTGGATGAGGCAGCGATTACCGGAGAGAGTATTCCGGTACAAAAACAGGTGAATGATACGGTGATCGCAGCTACGATGAATAAAACCGGATTTATCCGATTCAAAGCAACCAGAGTAGGAGATGACACAACATTTTCCCAGATTATCCGTCTTGTGGAAGAAGCAAGTTCCAGTAAGGCTCCGATCGCAAAGATTGCGGATAAAATAGCCGGTATTTTTGTCCCGGCAGTGATGATGATTGCCGCAGTGACTGCAATCGTATGGCTGATGTCGGGAGCATCTTTTGAATTTGCGCTTTCCTGTGCCATCAGTGTACTGGTGATTTCCTGCCCGTGTGCTCTGGGACTTGCGACACCTGTAGCGATTATGGTCGGTACTGGAAAAGGTGCGGAAAACGGCATTCTGATCAAATCCGGAGAAGCCCTTGAAACTGCACATCATATTCAGAGTGTGGTACTTGACAAAACCGGAACGCTTACAGAGGGAAAACCTGTAGTGACAGATGTAGATACAACACTTTCCATGAAGGAATTTCTGGAAATTGCCGCAGGCCTGGAAACCAGAAGTGAACATCCGCTGGCAGAGGCCATTCTGGAATTTACGGGAAAACAGAATATCATACCTGCAGCAGTAACCGATTTTGTTTCTGTTCCAGGACAGGGAATCAAGGGGAAAATCGGAGACCTCTGGTATTTTGCAGGAAACGGGCGTTTGATGGAAGAGCAGGGAATTTCCCTTGATTCTCTTGAAAACAGGCTGAATGCTCTGGCTGATGAAGGAAAAACACCAATGCTTTTTGGAAATGAGAAGGGCATTCTCGGAATCATTTCGGTGGCGGACGTAGTAAAACCAACCAGTCGGGAAGCAGTGCGCCAGCTGAAAGAACAGGGGATTGAAGTGGTGATGCTTACCGGTGATCATAAACGTACAGCGGAGGCAATCCGCAGACAGCTGGATATTGATACCGTCATTGCGGAAGTCCTTCCGCAGGATAAAGAGCGGGAAATTGCCAGACTGCAGGATCAGGGAAAAATTGTTGCCATGATCGGTGACGGAATCAATGACGCGCCGGCACTTGCAAGAGCAGATGTGGGTATGGCAATCGGAGCAGGAACCGATGTTGCCATCGAAAGCGCCGATGTGGTTCTTATGAAGAATGATCTTCTGGATGCAGTTACGGCTATTCGCCTGAGTAAAGCGGTGATCCGCAATATCAAACAGAATCTGTTCTGGGCGTTTTTCTATAACAGTCTGGGTATTCCTGTGGCTGCCGGAGTTTTTTACCATGCATTTGGATGGAAGCTGAATCCCATGATTGGTGCAGCAGCAATGAGCATGAGCAGTATTTTTGTGGTAACAAATGCACTCCGGCTGAAAAGGTTCCGGGTTTCGGAAGCATCCTGTGACGATCAGGAAGCAGAGAAAACCAGTATAAAGGAAGCTGTGCTTCAAAGCAATGATAAGATAGAAAATGAAAATCAGGAGGTAACAAACATGATTACAATGAAAATTAATGGAATGATGTGTCCGCACTGCCAGGCAGCTGTGAAAAAAACGCTGGAAGCTTTTGACGGTGTGACTGCAGATGTGAATCTGGAAGACAAAGCTGCTTATATTACCGGTGATGCGGATGTGGAAGCGCTGAAAAAAGCCGTAACAGATGCCGGATATGAAGTAGTCGGAATTGAATAAAAAAGCAGTGCAGTCCCTCTGATGCCGGGAACGGAAAGAACCGGAATCAGGGGGATTTTTTTTGTGACCGTTATTCCATCGTTATTTTTATATATTTTTAATAATTAACCCGGTTGAAGGATTACATTGGATATGGTAATATAAGTGTATTAAAACAATTAATACACTTAACACACTTTGACGGAGCAGAAAGTGTAAGTGAAATATGGCGAAAGGGGTGGCATATGATTATTTTGGATTATCAGGACCGGAGACCCCTGTATGAACAGGTCACAGAGAAATTCCGGACACTGATTCTTAAAGGAATTCTGAAACCAGGGGAGAGAATGCCTTCCGTGCGGCAGATGGCAATGGAACTGTCGATCAACCCGAATACGATTCACCGGGCTTATATGACATTGGAGCAGGAAGGGCTGATCTATCCGGTAAAAGGCAAGGGAAACTTTGTTGCAGATGCGGATAAAATCAGGAAAAAGAACAGGGAAGAAGTGATCAGTGAGTTGGAGGACGTGGTCAATAAGGGACTTACGATTGGCATGGAAGAGGAAGAACTGCTGTATATTGTCAGCAGCATCTGTAAGGAGGGGAGACAATGATTGATATAAAAGAATGCAGCAAAGCATTTGACGATATTCATGCGGTAAATCATGTGTCACTGGATATCGGAGAGAGGGAAGTATTTGGTCTGGTAGGCAGCAACGGTGCAGGCAAAAGCACCCTTCTGCGGATGACAGCCGGTATCATCAGACCGGATGAAGGGGTGATCACCATCGATGGAACTTCTGTTTATGAAAATGAAGAGGCAAAGGAGAAAGTGTTCTATATTTCCGATGACAGTTATTTTCCGCCGAATTTCACACCTGAGGATATGGCAAAGTTTTACCGGAATTATTATGCGAAGTTTGATATGCAGAGATTCTGCAAATTAATGGATGAGTTCCATCTGGACAGGAAAAGGAAAATCAGTACCTTTTCCAAAGGAATGAAAAAACAGCTTCTTGTGATCCTGGGAATCAGTGCCGGAACAAAATATCTGCTGTGTGATGAGACGTTTGACGGACTGGATCCGGTGATGCGTCAGGCAGTGAAAAGTATTTTTGCGATGGAGGTCATGAACAGGGAATTTACTCCGGTGATTGCTTCCCATAATCTGAGAGAACTGGAGGATATCTGTGACCATGTGGGACTTCTGCACCAGGGAGGAATTCTCCTTTCCAGAGATCTGGAGGAGATGAAATTCCATATTCACAAAGTGCAATGTGTCCTTCCGGACAGGGCGAAAGAAAAAGAACTGGAGAAGGAACTGGAAGTGCTGAATATTCAGCATCAGGGTTCCCTTCTGATGATCACGGCAAGAGGAACAAAACTGGAAATCATGAATCGGATTCAATCCAAGAATCCGTTGTTCTGTGAAGTGCTTCCTCTTTCTCTGGAGGAAATATTTATCAGTGAAACGGAGGTTGCAGGATATGAAATCAAAAATCTACTCATCTGATTATATGAAAACAACATCAAAAGGACAATTATGGATTCCAGTTCTGCTTTCAATTGGCTATATGATCGCTTTTCCGGTTGTAGTTCTTCTGATTTTGGGAAACTGGTTCAGCAGCGAAATAATTTCAATGGAACAGATCCGGCAGTTATATGAAGACCTCTGGAGGAATGAACTGATGAGTACCGGGTTTGCAGTCACATCTGTGGCAGCGGTTCTGAACGGGATCAATCATTTCTGGTACCTGTATTCTTCGAGAAAAACCGATTTTTATCACAGTCTCCCGGTGAAAAGATCAAAGATGTTCTGGCACCGCACTTTTATGGGAGTCCTGTATGTTCTGATTCCCTATGCAGTAATGGTATTTTTTGCAATCTGTATCGGAGCCATGCGGGGATGCTTCAGCCTGAAAATCATGGGACTGGCGCTGGAGATGCTGGTCATGCACATGATTTTGTATTTCCTGGTTTATTTTGCAGTGGTACTGGTTGTCTGTGTGACCGGAAACATCCTGATGGGAGGTTTGTGCCTGGCAGCGGTTTTTCTTTACAGCTATACTCTTGGAAAACTGATCCATTATTACAGAACGACGTTTTATGATACCTTTTACACAAATGTATCCAGCGGATTTGAGGAGTTTCTGATAGAATATGGTTCCCCGGTTTTTCTTGGAAATTCGTTTCTTACAAAATACGCGGAAAACGATTTCGGGAATCTTCTTCTGATCGTGCTGGGAGTAACGGGAGTTCTCGGCATCCTTTCCTGTGCGGCATACATCAGGCGGCCTTCGGAAAGTGCCGGCAGGCCTATGATATATGGATGGATTGGAGTGATTGTTAAATTTCTGGTCGTAATTCCCTGCGGACTTGGTGTGGGCCTGATCTTTTATTCCCTGCCGGAAAGAAGCTCCCGGATGATCTGGTGGGTGTTCGGTCTGATTTTTGGCACAGTGCTGGCACACGGATGTGTGGAAATTGTTTACCAGATGGATTTCCGCAGATTTCTGTCAAAGCGTATTCAGCTCGTGCTCGCAGGAATTCTGGTGGCAGTATGTGCAGTCTGCTATCAGACGGATCTTACACATTTTGACCTTTATCTTCCGGAACGAGAGGAAATTGCAGCGCTTTACGTGGATTTCAGCAGTATGAATTACGATGAAGCTTATTATGTATATAAAAATGAGGATGGAACCTACGGGACCAATAGTTCATGGACTGAACAAAGAGCAGCTGTTACAGGAGAGACGGGTGTAAATGAAGACACATGGGAAGCACTGGAAACAATCGTGTCTTCCAATGCCAGAAGAGCGGCTGACGGGAACGGAGGATTTGCAGAAGGTATGTTTGATGAAGAGGGATGGAGACATTGTCTGCCTGTTAAATATTGTCTGAAATCCGGTAAGGAAATCTATCGGAATTATACTGTAAGTCCCAGTGAGATATCAGCATTGCTGCAGGGACTCTATGAAGAGGATGCATTTATGGAAATACGATACGCATTTCTCAACCTGGAAGAGAAATATCTAGAAAATATTGATGGAATTTTCCTGGATAATCAGAGTTACCGTTTATTCCAGAATGAACCTGAGAAAAGATTGCAGCTTCTGGAAGCACTTAGAAAAGATATGGAAGAGGTGACACCGGAAGAACTGGTCGGAGAACCCTGTGCTAAGCTGAGCTTCCAGTTTGATCTGCCGCATAAACCGGAATATTATGAAAAGGCGGAAGCGGATGGATATGTCTATTATTCTTATTACGGCACTATTCCGATTATGCCGTCCTTTAAAAATACCATTGCAATTTTGAAGGAAACAGGGTATCCTCTGTCTATAGAGGATGTGGACATCCGATGTGTGAAAATCAACTACTGGAACAGCGGCAGCTATTATGAGAATGATGCGGAATACGTGGAGTATACGGATGAAAAGAATTTGAAAGAGATTCGCAAAGCCCTTGTTCCCTCATCTTTGTGGTGCTGCTGGCTGAAATATGCGCCCAATCTGGATCTTACCTTCCAGATCGGACCGAATACGATGCAGTATGATGACAGTGGTTATCTGCTTATAGAAAAAATGCCGGAATTTCTGAAGGAAAAGGAAAGCCAGCTGGATGATGGAGAAGATTCTTCGGTTACGGAAAAATCAGAATAATACGGACAAAGACTTTGAAATGGAAAAATAATCCGTTTTTCTGATGCGGTAATTTTGAAAATAATGTACGAACGCATGCAATATAACGGGAATGAAAGGGAAGACAGAACATGGCAAAAATGGTGAGGCTTGATAAGTATCTGGCGGATGCCGGAGCCGGAACACGAAGTGAAGTGAAAAAATATATTCAAAAGGGACAGGTACAGCTGAATGGAATGACAGTGCGGCGTCCGGAACAGAAAGTTCAGCCGGATTTTGATGAAGTGATTCTGGCAGGTGAAGCAGTCGGTACAGTGCCGGAATTTGAATACTATCTGCTTCACAAGCCCGCCGGCTGTGTCAGTGCCACAGAGGATACCAGGGACAGAACTGTCATGGAATATGTGCCGTCATCCAGAAAAGGGCTTTTTCCGGTTGGACGTCTGGATAAAGACACAGAAGGTCTGCTTCTGATCACCAATGATGGAGCGCTTGCACACGAGCTGCTTTCCCCGCGTAAACATGTGGACAAAACCTATTACGCAGTAGTATCCGGTATCGTAACAGAAGAAGATGTCCGGGCCATGCAAGAAGGCGTGGATATCGGAGAAGAGAAAAAGACACTTCCTGCCCGACTGGAAATCGTCCGTACAGCGAAAAATGTTTCAGAAGGAAAAGAGATTCTGCTCTGTATGGGGGCTACTGCAGACAGGAGCCCGGAGGAGATGATTCCATGCAGTGAAATTTATCTTACCATCTGTGAGGGAAAATTCCATCAGATAAAACGTATGATGGAGGCAGTTGGCAAAAAGGTTCTTTATCTGAAAAGAATTTCCATGGGGCCTCTGAAACTTCCGGAAAATCTGGAAAAGGGAGGTTGCCGTTCGCTGACAGAGGAAGAAATTGCGGCACTGAAAATGCGTGATTGATGCTGAATGGAAAACAGAAATGATATTTCAGGGGAAAATAGTTCGGAAAAAACACTGCAGGAAGTATTATAGGAAAATACTTCGGGAAAAATGAAGAATTTTTTGGAAAACCCTCTTTACACGGAGGGTTTTCGTATGCTATAATTCAGAAGTTGCAAAGTCAGACGGCAGACGTCTGCCTCGTACTATAAGAAAAGTCAATTGCTGACTCACAGCATTTCTTGTACGGGAAAATACACGTACAGAGATTCCGAAAGGATGGTGCCCTGCGGTGTGATGGCGGGTCCTGACAGAAAATGATCTGTACGGAAGAATCTAACCAAAAAAGGAGAAAAAATCATGAGCGTTATTTCAATGAAACAGCTTTTGGAAGCAGGTGTTCATTTCGGACATCAGACAAGAAGATGGAACCCGAAAATGGCTCCGTACATCTACACCGAGAGAAATGGTATCTACATTATCGACTTACAGCAGTCTGTAGGAATGGTTGACGATGCATACAATGCAATCGCTGATATCGTTGCCAACGGCGGAAACATCTTATTCGTAGGAACCAAGAAACAGGCTCAGGACGCAATCAAAACAGAAGCAGAGCGCTGCGGACAGTTCTATGTGAACGAAAGATGGCTTGGCGGTATGCTGACCAACTTCAAAACAATCCAGAGCCGTATTGCAAGACTGAAAGAGATCGAGACCATGGAAGCAGACGGAACTTTCGATGTACTTCCAAAGAAAGAAGTTATTGAATTAAGAAAAGAAATGTCCAAACTGCAGAAAAACCTTGGCGGTATCAAAGAAATGAAACGTATCCCGGACGCAATCTTCATTGTTGACCCGAAAAAGGAAAGAATCTGCGTACAGGAAGCTCATACATTAGGAATCCCGCTGATCGGTATCTGTGATACCAACTGCGATCCGGAAGAACTTGATTACGTAATTCCGGGTAATGATGATGCTATCCGTGCGGTAAAACTGATCGTTTCCAAGATGGCAGATGCTGTTATCGAAGCAAAACAGGGTGTAAGCGATGCTGATACAGAAATCGCTGCAGAATCCGAAGAATTTGCAGAGGAAGCAACCGAAGAATAATTGTATCTGGAATCATTGTTCAGGAGGAAAAGAGAATGGCTATTACAGCAGCACAGGTAAAAGAATTAAGAGAAATGACCGGCGCCGGAATGATGGACTGTAAGAAAGCTCTTGCAGCTACAGAAGGCGATATGGATAAAGCAGTAGAATTCCTTCGTGAAAAAGGTCTTGCTACCGCACAGAAAAAAGCAAGCCGTATTGCAGCAGAAGGTCTTTGCAAGACTCTTGTAGCAGAAGACGGAAAGAGCGCAGTTGTTGTTGAAGTAAATGCTGAGACAGACTTCGTTGCTAAAAATGAGAAGTTCCAGGGCTATGTAGCAGATGTTGCAGCTCAGGCACTGACCACTTCCTGTCTCTTATACACATCTCCGAGCCCACGAGACCGTACTAGATCT
>CAMBAL010000041.1 GCA_945864225.1 uncultured Blautia sp.
CGCCGAGTATTCTCGTTGGACATCGTTGGAACTACAATATATACGGTAGAAAAGGAAATTACTCCATATATCTTGATGGGAAAAAGACTTCTATTTCTGATCAAAAAGCCGAAGAAATCGCAGATTATCTTATAAAAAACGAAGAATATAAAAAGAAAGTTGAGGAAATTAAAAATGCGCATTGATGGTAAATGTTCTGAATCATAATGAAGGAATTAACATGAAAAAACTGAGAAAGTAATACAGCATAACTCAGAAGAGGTTATCCACTGGCTATAGATTGTGTGTAGCTCATCTGTATTATGCAGAATGAAAAAAAGGCAACAATAAGTTACCTTTTCCACAATAAATAATAAACATGTTTCAATTCCCACCTAATTTTATTAGGTATGGTAAGCATAACATAAAATATTTAAAAAAGCAATACCAGAATATGATTTCCCCGGCAAGATCACTCCTGCCGGGATTTTTTTTACTGCCTATGAATATATCTGCTATGTACGAATCCGTAATACTTGCCTGCAATCCGCACATAATACCACTTGCTTCCATCTCTGGCGACCTGGGTGTAATTCATGACATCAACCAAATTTCCGCTGCACAGCTGCGGATAGGACTTAATCTGCGGGAATTCCGTTCCGGCCCAGGTACGGACATTCAATTTAGATGCGGTTACTTTTCCAACGAACAGTCTCTCAGTTTTATCCTGTTTGTTGGCGATCTCAGACGGTTTCTGTGCTGTTTCTCCGTCAATCTTGATATATTTGGTGGCTACCCACGCAACGCCGATTCCAGAAACGTTTACGAGGGACCACATGCCGGAAGTCGTGCCGTCAATCTCGAACCGGTTGCCTTTCATCAACTCTCCAAGGATTTCCCCGTTCGGATCTGCCCTGACATAGAGGTGATCTACTGTAGATGTGGCTGTACCGAATGCTTTCCATTCTATTTCTGGCTTCTGCACTTCACTTCCATAATCAATCCAGACATATCCGTCAATCTGGGAGTTTCCGATCGTATAGGACTTCTCAGCTACGCAGCCTCCGTTGGCTTCCACATTGTTCGTGGCTCCTGCATTAGATGTATTACCCTCATTGGTGTAGATCAGGGTGGATGTTACATTGATTACACGGCCGATGTGAGCTCCATTCCGGAAGATTACCAGTGCGCCAAGTTTCGGAGCGGTGTGCCAGGTGCCGTTGGCTTTGGCGTGGGATTTGACTGAATTGCAATTGTAGAATCCATTTCCCATTATTTTCAAGGCTTTTTCCATTCCGAAAATTTTCACACAAATCCAGAACTGGTACAGCGCGCACCACGGCTGTCCTTGGCAACCCATCTTTCCCCACGAATTGATATCCCTGGAATACTTGGTGTAGTTGTTATATCCGGCGTTTGCAGTCTTGCTGTCCAGATTTGCTGCGGATTTCTTTTCCAGATATCCTACCTGCCCGCCCAACAGTTCCTTAGTCTTGCTCCATAAGTCCATAACAGTGTCCTCCTTGTAGTTCTTGTAGAATACATCCATATCCACTGATCCGGAGATTCCTGGAACTGTCCCCTTTGAGCTATACTGCCATCCAACACCATAGGCCGGGCGCAGACGCTCCTCTACTGTTCCAGTGTCAGCCGCCGGATACTTGGCAATCCAAAACTCATAGGATTTGCAGTCGTCCTGGATGACATGTTCATACCAGTCTACATTGCAATAGATACCAAACTTGTATCCGGCAGCCACGATCACAGCACGGAAAGTCTTAATCATGGCGGAAAGTTCGTCTCTGGTAAGACTCTCCCTCTGGTTATTCCATTCCAGATCCAGCCATACCGGGAAATCAAGGCCGCGTCCCGCCAGAGTTTCCACTACGCCTTCTGCTTCTGCTTTGATTTCTGCTGCGGACAACGCATAAGAGTATTTATACACGCCAACCGGTATGCCATTGGCTTTGCATCCGGTCAGGTTCTTCTCAAAACAGGAGTCAATTCCATTCTTCTGGGTGACTCTCAGGATCGCGAACTGTATTCCAGAAACTTTTACTTTTGCCCAGTCAATGCTTCCCTGATAGCTGGACACGTCAATTCCTTTTACTTCCATGATAATCCCTCCATTCAAAAAGAGGACGTTTCCGCGTCCCCTTAATCACAGTCTGATTCCTTCCATTACTGCTCTTGCTTCCAGAATCGCAATATAATCCGTCATGGCTTTGATCTGGATGTTGTATGTACTTCTCGGGCAGGTCGGCTCAAAATTGAGCTCACCATTATCCCACTTCTGCAGCATGGCATCCAGCTTCTCATACCGGATCACAGTCTGGTAATACTCTGCCTTAAATCTTTCCTTATAATCTGCACTCTGCATCATTGCAGCTGTGTCTTTTAATTCCATCATGATATTTTTCCTCCAATCAAAAAGAGAGCGATCACTCGCCCTCTGAATCATTCTCTTCACACTCTGGCAGCCCTGCCACAGATGTCAGCAGCGATACCACACCTGCCAGTGCTGCAGATGAGCCTACCAGCACCCAGTTCACTTCTCCAAGTGCTGCAGATGTCCCGATCGTGGCAACTGCTGTCTGTGCCACTGTCTTGATCGCCCTGATTCCTGCGGCTTTCGCCCATTTTTTCCAATCTCTCATGATCATTCCTCCTTCAATGGTAATCTATTAATCCTGTTATACAACTCTGTGCCTGTTCCGTTGCCGCCCAGTGCATGATATCCATTGTACAGATACTCCATATTCTTCATTTCGTCATCTGAAATCTCTCCCTGGTGTATGTAGTACTTGCATCCCTGATATAACCGATCATGCAATAGAGCAAGAACGCCCTCTTTGATGGCGTCGTCTTCTTTCTTTCTTGCTTTCATTTTTGCAGAGATCCACCTGAATCCGCCTGCGACACATCCAGTCAGAATTCCGAATCCGACTTCAATCCAATACTTCGTTATGAAGTCAATCATTTTTTTCATTCCCCCTGAGTTTCTGCCGCCATCTTCTCAGAAATCATCTCATCCTGCAAAGCATAAACAATATCCTCGAACTCATTGGAATCCTTCCTGCACTGCGCACGGTTCGCCTTGTACAGAGCCTTATCCGTCTGCCAGCTGGAAAAAGTGATGTCTTCAGGGTTATCAGAATTGATTGTAGCGCTGTAACCTTCTGCCTGTACTCCGTCAATATAGCTTCCGCCAGTTACTGTAACGCTTTTCTTGTAATTCAACATGTTCTTTTCCTCCTAATAGAAAATGTAATTATTGTTTCAGACGGCAGGTTACCCCGCCGCCTGTAGTTGCTTTTCTAGTGTTGCGATTCTTGTGTACGCCTGTTCCAACTGATACTGTAAGGATGATACCTGTGATTTCAGTGAATCCATTTCGGATTGAGTGCTTCTGGCGATTATCTCAACATCTGCCAGTCTTGTTTCCGCCATTGTGGCCATGGTACTTAGCTCCTGAATTCCTTTGATGGCATATCCCATAAGATAGAAGTCATTAACCACTTTCTCATCCATGTTTCCATCTTCGTCGTATCCACCGCCAATCGAAAGATGTTCATCCTGCTGTTCCAGATAATCCGCAACGAAACCTATTTTCTGATGATATCCGTCTCGTTTCCAGTCGAACTGGTATAGTCCCATCTGATTGATGACGGATAGTGCATTCACCTCTGTTGGACGGATATTTTCTTTCAGGCGAATGTCGGAAGAGGATGCCGTGAATGTTTTTACCGATAAAGATGCTCCAGCAACATTCCATTGAGCTGCAATTTTTACTCCAGTAGAAACGCCAGAGCCCATATAACCGACCCTTGATCCATCTCCACTAACGCTTGCGACGGGTCTACGCATCGTGTCACTGTAATCCTGAAACAAGAAATCGCCATATATTCTCGTTACATCATTGCCGTCAGTGAATGCCTGGTCTCTCTGGTCTCGCCCTATTTGTATGGAATTTCCTTTTACAATCATGCATCCGTAAGAGAGCTGAGATTTGGAAATTTCGAATTTCGCCAATGTTCCGTATGAGGAATCGATGGAATCGTAGGAAATCTTGTTTCCTGATATCTTAATGTTTCCAATCGTTCCTTCGTTGGCATTAACTGTTCCAGTGAAGCTTCCAGATGTTGCAGTAATGTTACCAGTTATCGTTGCCCCTGTCGCCGTCAAAACGCCTGCACTGGTTACCACAAACTTCCCAGAGCCAATGTTGATGGAGCCTGCTGTAACGGAACCAAGGTTTGCGGATATCGCAGACAATGATGTCACAGAGAGCTTATCTGCTGTTACGGCTTTTGCGGCTATCTTCGCTGCCGTCACTGCATTGGACGAAATCTTGTCGGCGGTTATCGCACTTGATGCAATTTTGTCTGATGTAATAGCGCTTGATGCAATCTGTGTGGCGGTGATTGTTCCGGCAGCTATCTTCGCGGCAGTCACCGAGTTTGCAGCGAGTTTGTCCGTGGTAATAGCATTCGATGCAATCTGCACAGCGGTGATGGTTCCGGTATAAATCTTCCCGCCTTTGATATAGGTTTTGTTGCTATCGTAGCACAGGTTAGCTAAGGCTGTATCGACTGCTGATATACTGGAATCCACATCTTCCGATGCTGGCGACCAGTCGGTAGCTTTGTTGCCTTTTTCTATTTTTACGTTTCGAACATAGACATCGACCTCTGACCCGGTACCTCCGCCAAAGAAAATATACAAATATTTTGTACTGCCTAGCGACGATTCAATATTGTAAGTCCCTGTAATTCTTTTCCAATTTGAATAGCCTTCTGTAGGATGCGGCGCTCCGTTGATTCTTCTTACCGCTGCATAAAAATCGGAATTGTTGTCTGTGGCGTGCATTACAACCAAACCATTGTTATTAGAGCCGAATTTACCTTTGCAGTCGTAAGATATTGCTATCATATCTCCGATTGATAGTCCGAAATCATCAATATTTATTCGGATACCCCATGACGAATTAAATGCGCCATTATCCGCGTTAGCCTTATAATGCATTCCATCAACAGTAAGAACATGGCTACTTAGATTGTTTACTATATATGTGATAAAATTTGCAGTACTTGGTAAACTTGTATATTGTAGAGTTGATGCTCTTAGTAAATTCCTTCCACCAACCTGCACACTATCAATAATACTGCTCTTCGCGGAACTGCTAAGCCCGTCAAACGTAACAAGCCCTTGCAGATTAATCGCATCTGCCACAAGGGTTGCTGTGCGGTCAGTCAGGGTGAAATCGGTGGATGACGTACCTGATTTAACAAGCCAACTGAATTTTGTTGCTGTCTGTTCAGCGATTGTCTGGACTGCTGAGATTGAGGAATCTACGTCTTCTGGTGCGGGTGTCCATGCAGACGCTTTATTTCCCTCCTCTATCATGAGATTTCGGAAAATGTAAGAAACACCAGCATTGGAATTCATATTCCAAAGATACAAAACTTGTCCCGTTGTTGACGGTAATGGGTTCTTCAACGTAAGTACAAATACACATTTTGTCCATACGTTAGCTGATGTATTAGGTTGCACGTACATTCCACTATATACCAATGGGTTAGTTCCGTCTGTTTCTTTAAAATCGCAATTAAAAGATGTGTTTACACTTGCTTTAACTTCAAAAGATACCGTATATGTCTTTCCAGCTTCGTATTTTGAACGATTATCAATGTTGTAGTAGATAACTGACCAACCTCCTACATCTGTTGATGTACGTGTAAATTTACAGCATCTTATACTATTTTCTTGCACCTCTTCCATAGTAACAGTTCCAGAATTTTGTGTCATCCATCCCCATCTATAGGTTCCTTGATTGGTTTCTATTGCAAGATTCCTTCCACCAATTTCAATCCCATTAATCTTACTATCCACCACGTTCTCCGTCGTATAATAATCCCCCACAATAGTGGTCAGCCCATCCTTGGTCAGCTTACTCTCCGCTTTCTGCACGCGGCTTGTCAGAGAGACGATGTTGCTGTTCGCAGTTTCCAGTGAGGATTTGGTTGCATAGGTTGCAGATATGCTCTGGGTGATGCTGTCAGCTTTCTGATTAATCGCAGTATTCATCTGGGTTGTGGTGGAATAATTCGCGAATTTATCATCCACTTTCTTTACAGCCGTATCAATATCAGTCTGTTCCACCTTGAGTGCAATCTGCCCGTTCAGAGCAGTAATACTGGATTCCGCCGTGGAAAGTCGGCTCTTGGCAGATGCAATCTCTCCGTTGACTGTAGACTTGTAGGACTCATACTCCTGCGTGGATACTTTCAGCGAGATTCCCTTCTCGTTGGCGGAAATCCGTGTGGCATGGTCTGTGAGTGTTTCTCCATGCTCCGATATCAACTGAGATTGTTCCGTCAATGCCACATTCAGCGTTTTATTCCCAACCTGCACGACAGTACCGGATATGGTCACGCACTGATTTGTGAGAGCCGTGTTAAAACTCTGTAAATCCAGTTTGAGTGCCTGTATCGCCGCATCGTCTGCCACCATCTTGTCACGGATAATCTTGCGCTGGATGGTGTTCTCAGTGGCTCCAAGTGCGTCCCAGATTAATTTCCCGGAAGAATCCCATACCGCCAGTGTGTAATCCCCAGATGCATCCTTGCCGACCTGCACGCGGACTCTGTTGGCATCGGATATCTGCATTGTATTGTCGGATATCTGCAAACGTCCGTCCGAACCGGCTATTGTTACAATGGCAGTGTCGATGGTGCCGGATTTGATTTTATTGGCATCAACCGAGGATATCTGGGCACTTCCTATGGAACCCTCTGCCATCCAGCCTTTTGCTGTGATGAGCTCGTCTGTGACGGTTTGCTCGAAGGTTGAAAATCTTCCAGTGAGGTTGGTGATGTCGGCGGTTGTGGCGGCAAATTCATTAGCCACGATCGTCTTATAGCTGGCGAAATCGCCTTCCAGCGTCTGGATGTTTCCGTGAATCAGTGTCAGGTCATTACCGGTAGCCTCCTCGAATTCCAGGTAGCGCGTCCTGGTTTCTTCGAAATCAGCCTGCAAGCCTTCAAATCTCGTGGATTTCACATAATTCGCTTCCACCACATCCGCATCGATCTTGTTGGAAAGCATATGGTCGATTACCACAAGCTGCGCGTAATATCTGTCCATCTGCTTTGCATTCGGTCCCTGGAACCCTGCGGACTGTTCTGATTCAGATTTTCCTACTGCTTCAACTTCCGTGCTAAGTCCGCCGTCATAATGCTGGATGAGCGTCATGGCCGGAACTTTGTATGGCGTACCGTTTCGGTCTTCTACTGTCAGTACGTCCCACGGATCCACGCGTGGATCGCCAAGGAACTTGAATCTTCCAGGCATGTAGGTATAGTTCTGCAGACTTGTCCAGATATCATCCATCATGCTCTGCGTCATGAACGGATTGGAAAAACTGATCTCCCGGACACCGGATCCGGCACTGATGGAAATATCATTACCTTCCTCATCTTTTCCGGTATAACAGGTGAGCTTCTCCAGCAAAAACTCCACGTCATTGTGATCGAAACTTCCCCAGTACCGGTTTGTCGGCACAGTATACCCATTGTCCTGATATGTCCGGATTTCTATCTTCCCAGACCGGTTGCAGATAGCAAAACCTCCATATATCTGTGCAATGTAGGATAAGACTTCCCTGCAGGTGTATCCCACTGGTTTCTGTATGGAAATAGCAGCAAGACCAGATGTCTCAACGGTTACTCCTGTGATAGCGCTGATCGCATTCAGGACCGACACCGTATCCGTTGCGTCCGGAAGTTCCAGAAAGCACGGGCGTTCCATCTTCATCATACGGTCGTAGGCCGTGAATGTAATCTGTTCTTCGTTGGAGTCAGGTTTTTCGGCTGTGAAATATCCCATAGGGATATACTCGAGAGATCCATTCACATCCATACCAATCTCGAGACTGAATTCATGCCCTTCCACGCGGAAATCCGGCAGCTCCATCGTGATTTCCACATACTGGGAAACGGCGGAACCAATGGAGAAGTCATCCTCACTGTTGGAACCACCGTTTACTGTGATACTTTTGATACCATCTGTTATGGAATGCTCGCCCAGTGTGATCTGAGCGTGGAATGTTCGGGAATCCTGCTGTACCAGTTCCCCGAATCTTACCGATGACTGATACATTCGGAATCACCTCTTATTACTTGAGAATCTTCATGAGCGCGCCGTATTCTTTCACAGAAAGAACGGAATACTTGTTCTCTTTTTCACACTGATCAAGCAGGCTTTCGTCAATGCAGTGCGCTTCAAAATCGTTTTCGATCTCCAGAAGCTGGTTCATCTCATCCTCATAAGCTTCCCGGTCCGTATAGATCAGACGTCCCTGGTTATCTGTTTTCTGGTTTCCGTTTTCATCTACGACGGCATATTTTCTGAGAATGTTCACACGCTCTTTTTCGTATGGCTTATTGATCTCTGCTTTCAGTTTCTCCAGATTTTTATTTACTGCATAAGAAATCTGCCTCGGAAGCGTCTTGTCTCCCATTCCGTCAAAAATGTTGATCAGTCTCACTGCTTCAATGTTTGTCAATTTCATGTTCGTGTTCCTCCTATTTTTGAATAATATTTACAGACGCACTTTTGTAATAAAAAATGCCGTCACCTATATATCCGAGCTGTTCTTTTGTCATTGTTCCTCTGTAAGCCTTTATCGTTAATTCGATTCCATCGTCACGAAAAGAAACAGGGAAGAATCCAACGACAATTACCTGTTTGATCAATGCAAGTTCTGATTCCGTAAGCACTCCCCATTTAATATTTAAATTTTTCTTTTCTGCTACGATATCTCCGATCATCTCTCCCGAAACCGCACGCCCGGTGTGTTCTGACCAGATGATTTCATCATTTACTGTTATTTGTACAGGTGACGGAAGTGTGATGCTTCCGGACCATAATATTTTCTTTGCCACATCACACCTCCTACGTTATCAGTTCCGGTTTCCCGGTTGCCTTTGTATTCTGGTTTGTTTTCTTGATGAAATATTTTCTTAATGCTTCTTCATCAATGGTTACTGGGTCAATTCCTTTCAGTAATTCCAGGATTTCTCTTAATAGCTGCATTATTTCTGGAGACGTCCCACCCGCCATCTTTGCGGCTTTATTTGCCATCTCCTGAAGTTTATCTTCCGGAGACACGATCTCGCCATAATGCCGGTTATCACCTATCATGGCCAGGCGCGGAGTGTTCTTTTCTATGAATCCTCCATTGGCCAGATACGGAATCGTCCCAATCTGCCCGAGGTCTGCCCTATAACTGTATCCGACATGTCCGCCTCCCATCCATGATGGTTTATCGAATCCAATGTCGAAAGATAATGCGTCTGATGCCATACGTAGAAAAGAATTTATCTTTCCAATTACGCTATTAATCAGTCCGATCACCGAATTCAGCGGTGTTTTCAATACACCGGCCAATGTGCTGAATACGCCTCTAAAAGTTTCCTTGACGCCTTGCCAGGCTTTTTTCCAATTTCCAGTGAAAACTCCACTTATGAAAGTGATGATGCCGTTGAATGTCTTTTTTATTCCGCCCCATATTTGAGAAACACTTCTCAAAAATCCATTCATAACATTTCCGAAACTCCCAAAACTCTGAGTCCAGTCTCTTTTGAAAATACCTGATAGCCATGTGTCAAATGAATGGAATTTTTCTTTGATTTTATCCCACTTTTCCTTAATGCTGGTCATGAGGACATTCATTGCCTCAGACGCATTCTCTCTAAGAGTTTCAAAAGCTTCTACAGCATCCTCTTTAAGCGATACCGTTTTCTCAACGACCCAATCTCGTAACTGTGCGCATTTCTCTTTAATCTTATCCCAGTTTTTGTACAGAAGCACGCCAACCGCAATAAGTCCTGCTATGGCTGCAACGGCAATCGTTATCGGACTGGTCAGAAATGCAACCGCCGCTCCAAATGCTGTTGTAGCTGTCGTTGCAATTGCAGTAACTCCGTTATACAAACCTATTGCTACGGAAGATAACCCCATTGCAATATTTGCAGCATTGCTTGCAAGCGCGTTCAGACCAAGTGCTGTTGTGAATGCTCCTATCGCAATTGCTATCATCTGCAAGGCAATTTCGTTTTTTGATAACCATTCGTGCATTCCTGCAAATGCATTCTTCAATTCATCTATAGTTGGAATATGTTCAGCACACCAGTCAGAGAATTTCTGAAGAGCATCGTTAATTCCATCCCATACAGTCAGGAATACTCCTCCTGTCCACTGTGCAATTGGCTGCAGGACGTTGTCCCAGAACCATTGGAATAATGGCTGTAACGCTTCAATAATTTTGTTTAGTGTTCCTATATAAATAGATAACGTGTCCAGGAATCTCGGCACTACTTCATTGGCAGTCCAGGTCCCTAATGGCACAAGAACGTTTTCCCAGAACCACAGCAATCCTTCTCCCACATTAACAGAGTACAGCGCAAGTGTGTCCCATAGTTTTTTCAGAGAACCATTGATATTTGACCAGTTTACCTTGTTCAGTCCATTATTGAGAGCGTCAATAAATCGCGGTATCCCTGTTCCGAGTGTCCATTTCCCAACCGGTACCAGGAACCCGTGGTAGAAATCTTTCAGAGCTGTCCAGGCAAAATTACCAAGTTTTGCGAGTCCTTCGTTCCATAACCGTTTCAGAGACTTTGTTGCCGGTTCGCAAAGCTTTTTGATGTTTGTAAACATCTTCTGGAATTTGCTGTCAACCTGGTCAATGACTGTTTCACCCTGCGCAAGACTTCCAAAATCAACAGCGCTTCCTATTCCACCTGCAGATGTCCCTGTTCCGGATCCTGTATCGCTATCTGAATCATCCGTCTGCTCAGAAAGCTTATTGATCGCGTCAAACCCCATCAGTGCCCGCATCTGATTCGCGGCTTTTTTCGCCGCATTTCCTGCCTTATTGGCTGATGACGCCATATTATCAGCTGCCCCTGAAGCACTTTGCAGGCCTGCGCTTGCATCTGCTGCAGCTGCTCCCATTCCGGATATCTGGCCGGATGATCCACTGCTCTTATTGCCAGTTATCAGCTCCGTGAAACTCTTAAATGCATTGGCCAGTGTTCCAAGCTTCCCGATCAGTGTATTTACCACCTTGATGATTGGCGTAAACAGATTGATCAATCCCTGTCCAATGGTCGCTTTTAAGCTGTCAAACTGCAGTTTCAGAATTCTTACCTGGTTCGCCCAGCTTCCGGATGTGCGGGAGAAGTCTCCTTGAGCTGCTGCCAGCTGGTTCTGGACAAACTGGTACCTAAGAGCAACCTTCTCTGCCTCCGACATCTGCTGTGTGGTTTTCCCGAATCCGTTGGCAAGAGCATAGGCATCCAGTGCGCTCTGCGTCATGACAACTCCAAGGTCCTTCAGGCTCTCTGTCTCACCGGTGAATACAGATTTCAGTTTTGTATATGCCTCATCCTGTGAGATGTTATAAAAAGACGCCACATCGCCGGCCAGTCCGGTCAGTGTGGCACCCATGTCATAAGCAGCTTTTTCGGAAAAACCGAATGCTTTTGCCATTGCGCCGAATGTTCCTGTGAACTTCTTGGCCATTGTCTCAGACAAACCGAATGATGATGCCGCAGACTTTGCAAATTCATCCACCTTTGATGCCATGGACGGGAATGTTACGTCAACAACGTTCTGTACTTCTGCGAGGTCGGAACCAAGCTCCAGACAGGATTTCCCGAAATCTACGATTTTTTTTACAGAAAAGGCCGCGGCAAGTGATAATGCCGCTTTTTTTGCCGTTTTCTGTATTCCTGACATTGATTTTTCAAAATCATTTTTATTTACAACAAGATCAAGGCCAATTTCGCCAATACTTGTTCCTGACATATATACCACCTGCCTCCGTCGTGAGGACATCGGCACATGGCACTACTTGTCCTGGTTAATCTTTATTTCAAATTCTCTTTTGCAGTGCCTTGCCTGGCATTTAATAAATACGCCCCGGCATTTTGCATCCGGAACGTACTGTACTTTCTGTACGTGTCCGCAGTACGGACACCTTACTTTCATTCTTTCAATTACTTATCCCTCCTGCCATAGCAATAAATGCATTTTTCATTTCTTCCAGAAATCTCTCAGTATCCATAGGCGACTTATTCTTTGCAAGACGGTTCTGCCACTCACTATGGATCCGTCTCTGTTCCGGATTAAAATGTTTCAAAACATCCTTGTCTGTTTCTGACCGGATTGATACGATCCTGCCAAGAGGTGTTTCCGGAGATATGCCGGATAGCATCATTTTAAATTCCTCCCAGGGCATTTCATTGATTTCCCTGGATAAACGAATCCCATACTGCGTCTGGAATGATGATACGATCAGATCGTAATCATCTATCAGGTCGTAGTATGGGTCTGAGCTTCCCCCGCTTTAGTTTCCTCTTCACCAGTGATAAGGTTCATGGCCTCTTCGATCACGATCTGAAAATCCGAAAACGAAAGGTTCAGTTCGTCAATCTCATTTCTGGATTTTTCCGGAAAGATAAGCTCATACATACCCATCATTTCATCCACGGATGTGTTATTAGCGTCTGTGTCTTTGTATTTATCCATAATCTTCAACACAGTAGCAGCATCTGCATTTACCTCCAGCTCCGTATTCCCGATCACAAGACACGGATTCCCTCCAAGTTCCAGCTTATCTGTGATATTTACTTTCTTTGCCATCTTTCATATCCTCCTTATACTGCAGGTGTTACTGTCGGTTTTCCGTTGCTCATAACGTCAAATTCCAGAGGAGCTACGCCTGTAGAATCTCCTGCTCCAACATTTGTTACATTAATAATCGCACTCGCAAGCTTCACCGTTGTTCCATCCGGGAATGTCCACTGGAAGTCTTTTTCTACATTTCGTCCGTTCAGCCATGCAAGTGCCGCAACTGCATCATTTCCAGCATCTCCTACATTTCTCTTTCCTTTTACGGAAATTGTGACTGATTTTGCGGTCATCAGTCGTCTTACCCATCCTTCAGTGTCAAATGGTGTCCACTCTTCCACTCCATTATCAAAAGAAACGCTGAATGATTCGCAATCCGCAATATTTTTCATAGTTTCTGAAGAACCAGATGTTCCAGTGTTTATCTGGAACTGGTTTTCGTAACACGGATATACGCCGGTTTTTGTACTCATATTTTTGCTCCTTTCTCATAAATAACAGCCGCCTCAACGACCATTTCGAAGACTCCGGCATCATCTGTGCCCACATCCTGCAAGTCGTAAAGCGGCTGGATAAATTTAATTTTTACATTGTTTACAGTTACTTCCCTTGCCTTTGTGACAGCGTCAAACAAGGATGTAGCGGCTTCTTCCGTCTCACCTGGAGATTTATTCCAATGCACCAGAATAGTCACGTATTTCGTCCCATAAGACTCCAGAGCAGGTCCTCCGATAGCAACCTTGTAAGCATGCTGATGCTTACTGCTATATACTCCAATGGACTTGTCCTTTTTCCCGGGCATCTTTCCCATGTACACATAGTCGGCAATTCCAAGGGAATCGATATAATCCCTTACATCTGATAGCATCATAATCCAGTCAGCCTCCTGTATAGTTTCTTATAGGCGTTAATGGCAAAATCGGACTTTTTGCCACCAGGCAGCCAGTCTTCATACCATTCGCCTCGTGCGTTCTTATTCTCATCTTTCTGGAAATGATATTCCGGATGAAAGTATACGCGACGTGCATAGGGAGTGGAACTCACCAGTGTCACTTTTCCGGATTTCGATTCAGAATAATCTACAAATGTACTTTCATTCTGCAGATTGCCGGTATCTCTTGGCATCACCTGTTCCTGTACCACTTCTGTATGAAGTGCTTCTGCAGTCTGCTCCAGGGCAGATACCTGTGCCTGTGTGAGCTGCCGGATTTTCGGGAAATTCAGTTTCACAACAGAACCTACCTTGATCATATCAACAGCACCTCCGTATAGTTTACCGTCCCGTCTGGATTTCTGGCTTTCCTCCCCTGCTGGATCCGGCGCTCTACTCCGAATACTACTGCTTTCCCTCCAGATATGACCGGAAGATCTGTGCAGATATCACCGGGAAATAATGCTGTCCCAGTGATCTGCACCAGTTTCTTCTCTGCAGTCAGGATCGTTTTCGCCTTATCCTGGTAGTTGCATTTTCCTGAATACAGAAATGCAGGAAGTGGTTCCCCGTATTCGGTTACCTCTTCCTGCTCAAGCACAAGGCTGATATCCGTCTTGCAGAGCCGTTTTGGAACTAAGCATGGATATTTCATGGAATCACCTCGCTAACCGGCAGCACAGTCCTGTCTGACAGAGCAACGCATACACATCCCGTTTCATTGCCACTCCATGATCCGTATAGACATTCCAGGAACTGCCGAACTGAGCAGATACACCGTTGATACTGTAACTGGACAGGATTGTTTCCAGTTCGTCTGCATTTTCGTATTCAAATTCCGCCTGGAGGCAGCATACCTCCTTGATGATATCTTGCTGGAAGGGTGTCAGATTGGAAAATCCCTGACCCACAATCCGGTTGAAGGTCATGGAATCAATATGTCTGGACGCCTGTCTCAGAAATTTGTCTATGCTGTCATCCGGGATACAGGAGCCCTGGAAGCTGCCTTTGTAAAACTCTTTGTCTGCATACGGTTCGTAATGCATACTTACTCACCATCTTTCTCTTTTGATCCTTTTGTGTTCTTTTTAGTAGCTTCTTCCTGAGATTTTTCCTGCAAAGCTTCCAGTTCCGCAACTCTTTCGTGAAGTGCTGCATTCTCTTTCACCAGTCGCAGGTGCTCATCATACGGTACCGTCTTTCCTTTTCCGTACGCGATTGTTTCTCCATCGTCATTTTTGATATCAAATCCTGCTGCCTGATAACCATTTTTCTGGGTATCCACAATATCATATTCTTTATTTCCTTTTACCGCTTTCATTTGGCATCCCTCCTCATCATGCTTCCACATTCATGGCGCATCCTTTGACCTTCTTTTCCAGAAGGAACAGATCCCCATAGTTGCGGTTCTGATACAGATATCCATCTGCTGTTCTGGAATCGGTGCCTGGTGTGAACAGTTTGATATAGCTGTACTTATCACGGCACACTACGCAGGAAGTGTGGATCAGGATCCAGTTAATCTGTTTTGCGTCTACTGCCGGTACACAGCCCTCTGTGAAATTGTATTTGGTTTTCATGCGTGCCGCCGGAACCATTTTAATGTTTACATCATCCAGGGAATGAACATTTCTGTTAATCGTGGACGGAGTTGTAACACTCAGTACCCTCTGAATGCCTTCAGCCTCTTTAATGATCTTCTTCATGGAAGGTGTAACATACAGGATTCTTCCTTCCTCCGGAACCCCTGCATCATCCATGATGGCCATTTCTTCATCGAATGCTTCCAGGAAGTTTGCTGCAGTAATTACTGTCTTATCGATACGGCCAGAATATTTGGTCAGCTCCGCATGGAGTTTAGAATAGCGGTAAGAATCCTTTTCCGGGATCGCCTGCTCCGACTCAAATGTGTTCTGTATATTTGCCACCGACAAAGTCAGGTTCGTCTCATCGATATCCATCGGATCGATCCAAAACTCTACGTCACGGTCGTGCTCCAGTTTCTTTGCCTCCCAATCATTGCTCATTGTGCCGGCATTGAATCCAGGTGTCCTTGTGTGATCCTTGTATCCGGAAATAGTCATTCTTGGGAGCTTGATTGTCTGTGCATTGATGAATTTTACCTGCTGATTGCTCTGAGCCAGCGCATCTGAGCACAGTTCTTTTTCATATTTCTGTTGCAGAAGGTTTGTAAAAGTCTCTGCGTAATCATATACTGCCATTTATTTTGTCCTCTCTTTCTTATAATCCAAACGCTTTCTTCAAGGCGTCTTCATTTGCTGTTGTCTGCTGGTTCTGCCCAGATGCACCAAATTTAAATCCGGATGCCTGCTGTACCTGAGGTTTCAGCGCCGGAACGTCTTCCAGTACTTTGTTAATGGCATTCTTGATTTCTTCCTCATTGATCTTGCCCTCCTGATCCATCACTTTTGACAGGTCTGCCATCTTCAGCACATACGGGATCGTCTTTGCGTCAATTCCAATGGAAACCGCTGCCATTGTTGCAGCGCTCTTCATCTGTTCCTGCTTCAGCGCGGATTGTGCCTGCGAAAGCTGTGTCTGCATCGCATTTACATCTGGTGTATTAGCCGCCTGCTGCTGCTTGAAAGCAGTAATTGCCTGATCCATCTGTTCTTTCGACAGGCCCTGCTGTTTGAAATATCCCTTCAGCACAGATTCTTCAGTCACGCTCTGCTTCCCGGCAATCAGACTTGCCAGTTTCTCATAATCAAATGATGGTGGTTCTGTCGACCGCTGGTTATTAGTGGCCTGTCCCTGCTGTGTCTGCCCCGGTTCAGCTCCGCCACCAGTTCCGCCTGGCTCGGCAAATACCTGCAGGTTCATTGGAATTTTGCATCTGAATCTTTTATACATTGTGTTTCTCCTTTCAAATTACAGTTTTTAAGGTGTCTCCTTATAACAGTTTTACGTGTGTCTCACAATGACAGTTGATTTCCCGGTGTCTCCGTGTAGTTTAAAGCCTTCGGGCATAAAAATAAGACGTTTGACCCAACGCCTCAATGGGAGATATTCGGATCACCGCCTTCCTATGCTTCCGGTGGTTCTTTATTAATCGGCTTTCTGATTCTGGATACAAATCCGAGTGTTTCCAATCGTCTTGCACGGCTTTCCGAAGCTTCGAATTCTTCTCCAACCTTCCGGAACTTCAGATCGTGCTCTCTGTCACGGAATTCTCTCTTTACACTTACCAGCATTCTGATCACCTCCTTTTTGCGCCGGCGCAATTATTAAAAATGGGTATAAAATACCACCGGCCAATGCTGACTGGTGGTATCTACTGCGCTTTTTTATATTTTTCTTCAAGCTCACTTAACTCTTTTCGAAAATGTTCGAATTCTTCATCCGACATGGAGCGGATAATCCGCATATTTTCATAAACATCCCTATCATCACAGATATAATCCGTGGTTTTATCTCCATGATACACATATCCACACGATAGTTTAATCATTCACGCCCCTCCTACAACTTTTGAACAGTGAAACCATACTTCTCTTTCAATTTTTCTAATGCCTTTTCCATTCCTGTGATTTCAGTATACCTTGAATACTCCCTTAATGCAACATCAAAATCAAATTGAGAAATAGGTTTTTTCGGTCTTGTGTAATAATATATACTGCCATCATGTCCCACCGTTATACCAGAGACATTTTTATTTTTCAGAAGTGCATTAATATCATCGATACTCGGCGGTAATCCCCTTGGATGGTTATGTATCAGCAGAATCTTTTCCCCTGTTTTATCAGCTGCGTTGAGTTTTTTTTGTAAAACTCTCGGTTCTTCTGATACCGAATTCTATTTGCTGATCCAAAATGCTTGCAATTTCCTCTCTGGTATCAAGACTCACAGCGTATAGCTCTTCAGTTTTCAGTCCGTCCCTATTATTCAGCGCCCATTTAGCCCTAACCTCCACGGCATCCACCGCCTTCTTGTTATCGGACAGCTTTCCAAGGCTTTTTCGGTATTCTGGTGACTGTACATTTTTCCAATCCACACCAAAGTTACCTTTTTTGGCTTTACGAGGGGAAAATTCGCGCTCGCCAATCCGCTTCGCATCTATAAAATCCGCAAAATCCGGATCCAGCAATTCCCTTTCGCCATTCATATATGCTGCAAAGCTTTCCGCAAGGTACTCTCCTTTGCTGGCATTGGCATAACCAGATATTTGTGGAGCGTAGTCTTTCATCCTGCTACCGATGAGGTTGTTTGTCCTTGTATCCAGCGCTGACCACTGTACATGATGCCCCATTTCATGAGTTATTATTCCCTCTATAGTTTTTCCATCTACCAGAGAACGACCCGCTTTTGCATAAGTATCGGCAAGCTCCCTCTGTGCACCAGTCAGGCTATTTCGGTTTTTCATCACAATTTCCCATGCATCATCCGACTTCTTTACGTACTCGGCAAATTTCTTTTCACTTCCCAGGATGTCCTTATTCAAATATATTCCATGTTGGATAGGGTCATACGATGCGATCGCATCTGCCCCATCCTTAAATGCTTTCTTACCTTTGGCTGAAATAGGCGATACAGCTTTAATACCACTAATTTTTTCTATGTCGTACTGACTGTATATCTCATGCAAAGCACGATTAATGGCATTAGCATTATCAAGGGATATTCCCTTTAAATCAGCCACCCCATTGAATGTTTTGTCCATAAATACCTTTTGCAGGAACTTACCAGCGTATTGCTGAGCTTCCTCAATCGTTTTGGCTTGTGTAAACGCAGGCTTCAACACCTTTGTCTGCTCGCTCCACTCTTTTTCCTTCCGCCCATACACTTCCCGGTTCTCCGGATCCAGCGAATGCTTCGCCAGCCGCCCAAATTTCTTCTCCTGTCTCTGTGCATATTGCCGTCTGGCTTCCTGCCGGTTCTTCTCCACCAGATCGTCCAGCTCTTCTTTGGTGTATTTATCGTCCGGAGGAGTGCTTATTCCCTCAAAGTATGTTGTGTGGCTGTCCCTGCAGCGAGGATGATACAGGCCTGCTGCCACCGCACTGCTCATCAGAGGATATTTGATTCCGGTTTCCGGAGACTTTCCGTCTTTGGGACCATTGCTCCAGACATCATCGATCAGGACTTTCCCTACAAACGGAAGGCACAGCGGGCACGGATTTCCACGTTTATTCACAATTACTGTAGATATTCCCCACTCCTGGCGTTTCTGTCCTTCTCCCTGCAAGTACGCTCTCTTGCAGGCTGTCCGGATGGCCATATCCGCGTAATCCGCAATGGTGTGTCGTGCGCCGTTGGCATATTCGATGCAATTCAGGCCTGCAGAAAGAAAGTCCTTTGTAGCCATATCTATGGCTTTTTCGTAGGTTCCAGCTCCAGTGTTCGCGTATACCTGTGCATTATAGATTACTTTACGGTACTTATCGTCTGCCATACGCAGAACTGCAGTTTCAGCCTTCTGCATATCATCTGTGGTGGCTTTGATCAGGGCCTCCAGCTTTCGGTTGTTCAGTTTGAAGAATTCTGCTGTTGCGCCTGTTGCCACTTTCTTTGCCGGAAATCCTTTTTTAATCGCATTTAGAATTTGAATCTCCTGCTGCATCTCACCTTCATCCCTGGCAATGCGGATCAGAGATTCGATCTTATCATTGATATCCTTGAACTGCTGCCCGTATTTTTTCTGGTTCTCTTTTTTATATTTTTCAAGAGCTTTCAGCTGCTCTGCCTGCCACATGGACCACTGTTTGTCCTCATCGATCTCTTCCTGCTTGTGCCGCTTCATGTTTCGAATCATGGAGGCAATCAGCTCATTCTCAATCGATTCGAAAGCAGCTCCGATATCGTATTGGTCATTAATCTTTGCCATTTGCCAACACCTTAAATCCCTGCTGTTTAAATGCCCTTGTCATTTCTTTCATTTTTGTCATGCTCTGGCATTTATCATTTCGCAGTTCCGCATAATCGCCTTTTTCAATTGCATAAATCCCAAAAGACACCTGCTCACTTGCTACCTTCAGAAGCCCCTGGTACTCCTTCCGGCTCATCCGATACATTCTGTTTGCCACCTTCACCTGCATTCTGATCACCTACTTTCACCTGGAAATCACCTGCTGACATATTCACGCCAGGTTCCTGCATTTCCTGAATCCCCTGCTCTGCTTTCAGCCTGGCAATTTCCTCTTTTTTGCAGTGCTCATCCAGTGTATCTCCATATAGTTCTTCCACGCATCGATCAATGCTCATAATACCCTGTGTTTTTGCTTTTCCAATCGTCTCCACCTGGGATTCGAAGGACGGGTTTGCATATTCTCCAAATGGGATGTTTACATCCACTTCTTTTACAGAACCTCCGTGCATGATGTTATATGTATTGATACTTGCGGATACAAGATCCGGAATAATCTCCTGCACCGCTTCGATAATTGTGTCTCTCGTATACAGTGTTGTTTTTTCTTTTTCCCTCTGTGCTTCCGCGTTATCCAGTTTCTTCACATCAATTCCCAATGTTGAAGGACTTATGATGCCCTGCAGGCACAGGTCAAGGGCTGTACAATACGAAGCCAGATAGCTTTCATGCGGAATGTTTGGCTGATCAGTGATAACTGTATTTTTCTGTCCTTCCCTCATGTCTCCATCTGCCGCATAGTATCGGTTGTCAAATGGGTTTGGCGGTATCAGAGCCCTTGTCTGGGGATCATGTGGAACCAGACATTCCGGGATATATGTTTTTGCTCTTCCTGCACGAAGCGCGTCCATCCACTGTGACCACGCTTCGTCAAAAGCATCGAAGCTATCCAGTTTTCCATCAAATATGGACCCGCCGCGTCCTTCAAACTTTGAGCTTTCGTAGATCTGCATCGGAACTGCCAGAATCAGATTCTTATCAAACGATACCGGCTTAAAATCTTTGGTTTCTTCCAGGGCATTCAATCCTACTTCCGTTTCTCCTCTGTAGAGATGGTACTCAATATACCCATGCCCATAAATCTCATGAAGGATGTAGTTTTCGTATCCGTGTTTATACGGGGTTTTGAATACGACTTCTTGCAACCTTCCTCTGTTGTATATCCTCTCGATTTTTTCTCCCGGATACCATTCGATCAATGGATACTGGCTGATCGCAGTGTCTGCCGTGATTTTAAACGCACCGTCACCAATGAAGAGTGTTTCTTTGATGCTCTTTTCCATCTGCTTACGGAATTTATTGTCTTTTTCGATCTCTTTCCAGATCTCTTCCTGTGATTTGTCTTTGAATTCAAAATCATTCATATCCGACATGATGATTCCGGTTAGTGTCCGCACAATCAATGATGGAAGACCAGTGTGTATCTTTCGCATCTCCATACCTTTGCTGGATTTGCTCGCCCAGAACTTTGTCTTATCGGCATATTCCGGTGTCTGCTGGTACATCTGCTCCAGTTCGTTGCCGTCTCCTCTGTACCAGATACGGTTTCTGATGGCGGACAGTTCAAAATCCATCACTTCCTGGATCTGTATGGCATATCCCTGTGCCGGCTGTACCTGCAGCCATGATCGTATTCCTTTTTTGATGCTATTGCTCAACTTCTTGGTCCACCTCACTTTTCATCATCCTCCGTTTCGAATCCTATCATCTGCCTGTATGGGATCCATCCATACTGTGATGCGTTGATGGTATGGTCATTTCTGTCTTCCGGGATATCCTTTTCTTCATCCCAGGAATACCGGTCAAGCTCACTCAGGTGCTCTGTACAGGTATCAACAACCAGATAACATCCCTGCTGGATCCATCCAAGCTGCAGTTTTATACGGTCCAGTATTTCGACCTTTTTGTAGCTGTCGATAAAATTATAAAGGCATCCATGCAGCCGCTTCCATTTCCGGAGCTCCGTGATGGTCGCCTGGTCAGCACAGTCAATAAATACCTCTTTTGCAAATCCCCATTCTTTCTGATTTCGTTCCAAAAATTCCAGGAATTTTACTGCTGTGTCCGATGGAGCTAACGGATTTGACAGATCTGCATTACTGTACACCTTCTCATCCAGTATGATCAGTCTTCTGTCTTCCGTGATTCCCTGGAAAATCATTGCAATAGTGTCTGGTGATTTCGAAGAATACGATGTATCCAGTCCGGCAGAGAATTTCCGGAATTTTATTTTTCCAGATTTTATCTGCTGTTTTGCCCATGCGGCACTAACTACATGTTTTTTCCTGTCAAAATTCGGAAATATCAATCCTGTTGCTTTTCCACGGAGCCCCTGGATCTTGTTCTTCCAGATCTTCGTGCCTTTTGGGACGTTCGCAATGATCTTTTCCAGTTTCTCTTTGGTGAGACCAAGATTATCCTTAAAAGAAAAGAACCAATGTACCCATCCTGGTTTTGGTTCTTCTTTCAGCTCATCTTTGATTTCCTGCGGCGTATCATGTTCCCATTCCGGAAGCGGTCTGGAACAGTTGATATATTCCTTGTATACGTCAAGATTCGGGTCATCCGGATTCAGAGTGGCCATGAGGTAATCACAGCGCATGGCAGCTTCCCGGACGAAATCTATATCTGCCGTATTGATCTCATCGATATACAGGCATCCATACTGGCCGCCTAAGGCTTTCTTCCACTTTTTCTTGTTTCCGTAGCCGAGTACATAAATTACTTTATCGCCATTGTTTGTATGGAACAGCAGGTGCGGTATCTTATCATCCTTGGTTCCTGATCCGTTGTACTCAACCAGAATTCCGAAATCATCCAGGATCCCAAGATCCTTGTTGATGATATTCTTTTCTGCAGTACCGGTATCATCGGCCGCCAGGATATGGAGCTTCTTCGGGCTTTCAGCCACCTTCAGCATAAATTTAAAAAGCCCTACCGTTGTCTTTCCTGCTGCCGTGGTCCCTTCCAGGAATTCTACCGGAGCATCACATTTCAAGAATGATTTGTATTTTTCGGACAGAAGAAGATTGTCCGCGCTCATTATCCATCACCACGCATCTGATTCAGGATGTTATCCAGCTTCGTTTTTTCGGTTTCCAGTGTTCCGGAGATATTGGTATCCTGTTTCGTTGTGTACCCATACTTGCTCATCCACAATCCGGCAAGCTGAGAAGGAATCATCTGTAGCTCAAATTTTCGCCTGGCATCTACTTCACATTCTTCCTTCATGCGCGTGACGATGTCCGAATAGCCTTTTTTATTCGCATAAGTATCATAAAATGCTGACCTGGAGATTCCTGCAAACACACAGAATCCTTCGATTGTGTACGTGATACTTCTTTTCAGCTCTTTACTGACAAATTCGCTGTTCTTTGAGGAGAAATCATGGGTAAGCACCATCTGAGAATCGCAATTCTCTTTATACATTTCCCATGTCTCCTGCAGTTCTTCTGGTTTTTTGAATCTTAACCTTTTCCCCATGACATCACCTTCTTTCTTTGCATAAAAAGACTCCGGGCCCGAAGGACACCGGAGTACGTCCATTTTTTTGCAGTTTCAGTCATACGCTGCCAACTTCACCCGCTCAGCGGGCAGCTACGGTCTCTCTGCTTCTCAGCAATGGCATACCGTACAAGCCGATTCCACCACCAGGCTGTGACACCTGGCAGTGGCTACACAGG
>CAMBAL010000042.1 GCA_945864225.1 uncultured Blautia sp.
TACACAAGGAGTATCGTCGGCAGCGTCAGATGTGTATAAGAGACAGGGCTACATCAAGGAATCTGTCCGCGGAACGGATCTGTTTATTATGGTAGACGTTACCAACTACAGCCAGACCTATACCGTATGCGGTCATGAGAATCATATGTCTCCCGATAATCACTATCAGGATCTGAAACGAATCATCTCCGCAGCTACCGGAAAAGCACACAGAATCAATGTCATTATGCCATTCCTTTATGAAGGACGTCAGCACAGACGTACCAAAAGAGAATCCCTTGACTGTGCGCTTGCCCTGAAGGAACTGAGTGATATGGGTGTATCCAATTTCATTACTTTTGATGCCCATGACCCACGTGTGCAGAACTCAATTCCTCTGAACGGATTTGATAATTTCTTCCCGACTTATCAGTTTTTAAAGGCCCTTGTAAAAAGTGTACCGGATTTTAAACTGGATAATGACCATCTGATGATCATCAGTCCTGATGAAGGAGCAATGTCCAGAGCAGTTTATTTTTCCAATATTCTCGGTGTGGATATGGGTATGTTCTACAAGAGACGCGACTATTCCACGATTGTCAACGGCAAGAATCCGATCGTCGCTCACGAATTCCTGGGCGACTCTGTAGAAGGCAAGGATGTTGTCATCATCGATGACATGATTTCTTCCGGAGAGAGCATGCTGGACGTTGCAAAGCAGATCAAGGAACGCAAGGCCAATCGTGTATTCATCTGCACTACTTATGGTCTTTTCACAGATGGCCTGGACAAATTTGACGATTACTACAACAAGGGATGGCTGGATAAGGTAATCACTACCAATCTGAACTATCGTCTGCCGGAACTGCTTACCAAACCTTATTATGTAGAGGCAAATATGAGCAAATACCTTGCAAGTATCATCGATATCATCAATCATGATGTGTCTGTTGAGAAAGTTCGTTCCAGTAACGAAAAGATTATGGAATTAATGAAAAAAGTCAATCGGCGCTGATTCCATATCCGCCGGTCTTCTCTGATCCGGCAAAACAGCTGCCAATTCTGACTTCAATATTTTATCGCAAAAAGAAGTTCCCATCGATCAGGGAACTTCTTTTTCTCTTACTCTGTCATTTTTATCTATGGTCTGATGGCGAGAAAAGCAGCCAGGTTTCCGCGTCTTCCCTTGGAAGCTCTGTGCGAAAACAGGAAATCCGGATTGCAGCAGGTACAAAGATTCGGCATGGAAATATGATCTTCCGGTATTCCCGCTTCCATGAGAATAATCCTGTTTGCCTGCCAAAGATTCAGCTGATATTTTCCGCCGCCTTTTTCATAATAGATGGCTTCCCATTGTTCCGGCAGAAAGGATTTTTGGAATTCCAAAATCACATCTTCGCTGACCTCATAGCAGTCCTGACAGATGGAAGGCCCTATGGCAGCGTAAATCTGCAGCGGATCGGAGCCGTATTCCTGTATCATTTTATTTACCGTAACCTGCCCCATTTTTCCAATGGTTCCCCTCCACCCGGAATGAGAAAGGCCAATCGCTCTGTGAACCGGATCAATGAAATACAGCGGAACACAATCTGCATAAAAAGTACACAGAACAACACCTGGAATATCCGTAATCATCCCATCTACATCTTCAAATTGCCGCGGTCTGACCACGCCGCATCCTTTGTCTTTTTCTGTAACCACACGAACATTTGTGGTATGTGTCTGGTTGGATGTCACAATATCCTCCGGAGAAAATCCAAGAGCTGTGGATATTCTGCGGTAATTTTCCGCAACCGCCTCCTCTCTGTCCCCTCTGGTAAAACTCAGATTCATCGAAGAATAGATTCCCTCACTGACCCCTCCAAGTCTTGTACTAAAACAGTGAATATAGTCACTCAGATGATCGAATTTCGGATAAGTCAGATAGGTAACGCCGTTTGTTTCATGAACAGTCATATGTTCACAGTCTCTGTTGTGCCAGTTGATTTTCATTCATTCCTCCTGAAATTCTGCTAAAGCGTGTTTGACAAGGGTTTACCGGCAAACGTGCACCGCATTTTCAAACACACTCTAAGGACAGTACTCAAATGCATTTCTGTACCAGTGTATGGTACCCTGATCGATGGCAATCACATCAAAACGGCAGGGATGATTCGTTGTATCATGATGGCTCATCAGATAAAAGGAGGCAACGCGGCTGATTACCCGCTGTTTCCTCCAGTCAACTGCTTCTGCTGCATTTCCGTTCCGGCTGCTGTTTCTGTATTTCACTTCCACAAACACAAGATAATTACCGTCTCTTGCAATCAGATCCACTTCTCCCATCCGGCACCGGTAATTCCTCTCAAGGATGAGGAGACCCTGAGATACCAGATAATCTGCCGCCATATTCTCAAAAATCCCGCCGATTCTTCGTTTATTCATTCAGATCAAACCCGTCTTCCTCAGATAAAATTTTTGATAAAAGAAGCTCTATGTATGGGGCTTGGACCATATTTCCGTATCGCTTCAATATGAGACTGCGAACCATACCCCTTATTTGACGCAAATCCATACTCCGGCATCACCCCGTCGTATTCCATCATCATCCGGTCTCTGGTTACCTTTGCTACAATACTGGCTGCAGCTATGGAAACACTTTTCGCATCCCCCTTAATGATCGGTACCTGCGGAATCTGTATTCCCGGAATCGTCACCGCATCATTCAAAAGGAGCTGCGGGACAACCGATAATCTGCTGACAGCCTCCCGCATGGCTTCATAAGTAGCCTGCAGAATATTGATTTCATCAATTCGTGCCGGACTTGCCATACCAATTCCTACAGACACGGCCTTCTGAAGAATCACATCATAAAGTTCTTCTCTCTTTTTGGCTGTCAACTGTTTGGAATCATTCAAATATAAAATATCACAGTCTCTGGGGAGGATTACCGCACAGGCAACCACAGGACCCGCCAGAGGTCCGCGGCCAACCTCATCAATCCCGCACAGGTAACCGAGATGTTCGTACTGATGCTCATACGTTTTCATCTTTTCGGTCCGCTGCTTTTCTTTGCTGAGAGCCGCTTCTTTTTTTCTGCACTGTTCCAGGAGTCTGCGCACACCGGTTCTGGCATCACTGCCATATTCCTGATAAAATTTCCCGTATTCATCTACAGATGCAGACGCGATCTCTGTTTTAATTTCCAGAATACTTTTCATCATCAGTCAATAATGGCAATACTTTCTATTACCGGCTGCGCATCTGCCGGAATTGTTCCGTTATCATCTGTAGGCTGGGCTTTGGCACAGATTTTGTCTACAATATCCTGTCCTTCCGTTACATAGCCAAAAGCTGCATACTGCCCATCCAGGAATGTGCTGTCAGCCTGTACAATAAAAAACTGGGAGCTTGCACTGTCCGGATCAGAAGAACGTGCCATGGAAATTGCTCCTTTGGTATGAGAAAGCGTATTTTCCACTCCATTTTCGGAAAATTCTCCTTTAATGGTCTCTTCGGAACCGCCGGTTCCGTTGCCAAGAGGGTCTCCGCCCTGCATCATAAAGCCATCGATGATCCGGTGAAATGTCAAACCATCATAAAATCCCTCCTGAGCAAGTTTCACAAAATTTGTAACCGTAATTGGTGCTTCATCTGCATTCAGTTCCACATCAATCTCGCCATAATCTTTAATTATGATTTCTGCATGATGCATGCCGCTGAGTTCTGTACTGGTATCCAGTATGGCTGTTTCTGCTCCGGAAGAACTTTCCTCCTCCGTATTTCCAAACGTCTCCGCATCCTCTGTTTCCGCAGGCTCTTCCGCTGTACCGGCTTCTTCACCGTCCGTAAAACCGGCTGCCTCTGCCTCTTCTTCACTTACCGGTTCTCCGCTCCCTGCAGATGTTCCGGTATCTGCACTGCTCCCGCATCCTGCCAGGATTCCCGCTGTCATTACTGATGCAAGAAAAAGAGATAGCATTTTATGTTTCATGATATATTCCTCCAATTTCTGAATAATACAATGCTGGGGCCAAAAAAATTTTGACCCCATCCATCTACAGATTTCTCCGCATTTTTTTACCATGTTTTTATTATATGCAGTCACTGCAAAAATTCAATTCTTTTCACAGAAAATTCAGAATTATGATCGGATTCTGTCCGGAAAACCAACCTTGCGCTGCACCTTACGAAGTGTTTTCATTGCATAATAATTGGCTTTTTCCGCATTTTCCTTGATAACGGAATCGATAAACGCCTTATCCTTGGAAAGACGTGCATATTCTTCCTGAAGAGGTTTCAGAAGACTGATGACAGCCTCCCCAACTGCCGGTTTCAGTTCTCCGTAACCCTTGCCGTCAAATTCGCGAACCGTTTCATCCGGTGTCTTGCCGGTACATGCACTGTAAATGTCGATCAGGTTCTTGATACCCGGCTGTTTTTCGCTGTAACGGATACATCCTTCCGAATCGGTCACTGCACGTTTGCATTTACGCATGATGGTATCCGGATCATCCATCAGATAAATGCTTCCGTTTGGATTTTCATCCGATTTGGACATTTTCTTAGTCGGATCCTGGAGGCTCATGATCTTTGCTCCTACTTTGCCGATATAGGCTTCCGGAACCGTAAATACCTCGCCGTAAATATTATTGAATCGTTCCGCAATATTTCTGGTAAGCTCCAGGTGCTGCATCTGGTCTACACCAACCGGAACCACATCTGCCTGATACAGAAGAATATCCGCTGCCATCAGAACAGGGTAGGTAAAAAGTCCGGCGTTGATATTATCCGCATGTTTGGCCGCCTTATCCTTGAACTGAGTCATACGGTTCAGTTCTCCCATATAAGTAAAACAGTTCAGAATCCAGGCAAGCTCGGCATGTCCGGAAACATGAGACTGATAATAAATGCAGTTTTTCTTCGGATCAAGTCCAGCTGCAATATAAAGAGTCAGAAGATTTCTGGCACGTTTGCGCAGCTCTGCAGGATCCTGCCGGATGGTAATGGAATGCATATCTACCACACTGTAAAAACATTCATATTCATCACTTAAAGTCAGCCAGTTCTTCAGTGCACCAAGATAATTTCCAAGTGTCAGATTTCCTGTTGCCTGCATCCCACTGAACAAAATTTTCTTTCCGTCAATCATGATTATTTCCTCCTGCGATAAGTCATGTAAAATTACTGTTCATTCCATTCTCAGAAGCACGCTTCACGGGATGTTTCCTGTGAACAGTAACCATATAAACAGTTTATCACTCTGTTAAAAGAAAGTCAATTACTTGCATCCTGTCCATACCTCTGTTAGAATGGAAATGATTACTGAACAAAGAAAGAAACAGAAAGAGAGGAATTTTTTTATGCAAAAAATCACAAGCTTTACCATAGACCATCTGAAGCTTCAGCCAGGTATCTACGTTTCACGCAAAGACCCAGTCGGAGATTCTGTCATTACTACTTTTGATATCCGTATGACTTCTCCTAATGAAGAACCTGTAATGAATACTGCCGAGCTTCATGCTATCGAGCATCTTGCCGCCACTTATCTGCGTAATCATCCGGTATTTGGTCCAAAAATGATCTACTGGGGACCTATGGGATGCCGGACCGGCAATTATCTTCTTCTGAACGGTGATTACGAATCTGCTGACATTGTTCCGCTCATGACCGAAACCTTTGAATTTATCCGTGATTTTGAAGGGGAAGTTCCCGGTGCTTCTGCAAAGGACTGCGGCAATTATCTGGATATGAATCTTCCCATGGCAAAATATCTTGCCGCAAAATACCTGAACGAGGTGCTTTATGATATCCGGCCGGAACGTCTGGTCTATCCTGAATAAGTAAGAATCTACTTTTGTATGATTCCATCGGATATGAAAAAGAATCCTGCCAGGAAGGCTTTATTATATCATAGGAAAACGCAAAGCAATTTCCTATGATATTGATACAAAAAAGATTCCCGTTATCCCGGTGCTGAAAGGAAGTATCGTTCTTCCTTCTCTGCCCGTCGGATAACAGGAATCTCTTTTTATTTCACGCTGTATGATTTTTCTCTCATCCCGGTATATTATTGTGCTGCTTCTGCCGATGCATCCTTCACAGTCACATAATCACCACTTGCATAACAGGTTGTTCCATTATAGGAAATCTGAATCCATCCATTGTCACTGACACCGGTACTGGTAAGTTCCGTTCCGGCCGGTACAGATGTAACAAAATTGGCCTCTGCGCTGCAGTCGTCACGAAGATTCAGATCTGTTGCCGCAACATATACGCCATCCTGTTTCGTAATATTCACACCGCTTGCTGTCTGTTCAATCACAGGTTCCGGTGTCGGTGTCACTTCCGGTGTTGGAGTTACTTCTGGTGTCGGCGTCGGTTCCGGTGTCGGGGTTGCCTTGATAATCGTAACCGTAGAATCTTCTCCGCCGGTATCATAACCGCATCCGGGAACGCACAGCATCATTCCCAGAAGCAAAATCAGCAGTCCATATTTCTTCATGATATTTCCTCCTTTGAAAACACATCGCTGTCTTTCAAGCAAAATTCATCCGCAATTGTCCGGTCGTTCTCCCGGATAATTACATTCCTGTTATTCACTATACCTTATATCTACCACATTGTGCAAGTACTTTTTTTGTTACTTCCATTTTCATCACCTGTCAGACGCTGTTCCGTCCGTTCACAGGCACCCGGTTCTTTCAAACAGCACTTCCACTGTTCCTCCGCAGATCATTCCAAGATTCCTGTTATCACTTACAGAAAGGTTGTACTTCTGCACTTCCGCACATTTTACGGAAGCTGCATGCCTGATTGCTTCATACTCTACGCTTCCCCCTCCTATGCTTCCATAAACACAGCCATTCTCTTCTACCAGCATTCTGCTTCCTGTTCCGCGCGGAGAGGAACCCTGTTTCTCTGTAATCGTAATCATCACTCCGCTTCTTCCGCCGAGAATTTCCTTCGCAATTTTTTCGTCTGCAAAAGACGTCTGTCTGCGATTCTTCTCCTGTACGATCTCCGCCATAATGCTGACAGCAATTTCTTCCGGAAGCTGCCCTCCGATGGGAAGTCCGATTGGCGCATGGATGGTGTCAAGCTGTTCCTCTGTAAACCCTTCCTCTAGCAGACGTTCTCTGGTCAGTTTGACTTTCGTTCTGCTTCCGATCATTCCAAAATAGGCATAGGGACGTTTTAATATCTGACGCGCACATACGGAATCTCCTTTATGTCCCCGTGTGACTACTACATAATACGCGTTTTCATAAACAGGAATTCTCTCAGATAATTCTTCAAAGCTTCCCTGAATCAGTAAATCTGCATCCGGAAAACGTTCCCTTGTCAGAAATTCTTCCCGGTCATCCATTACAGTTACATGAAAGCCCAGTATTTTGCCGATTTTCGCTGTCGGACAGGACACATGCCCCGCACCAAGGATGATCAGGCGCGGGCTTTTCTGAAATACTTCCGTCAGAATCCGTACTCCGCCGGTCTGTATCACTTTCGTTTCCTCAATCTCATCAAGCTGTTCCAGATATGGGGTCCAGACATCTCCATCCGTAATCCACTGCCCGTCTTTTTTCATACAGCGCTTTCCTGTCATTTCGCCGGAAAGCATGACTGCCGTTTTCACTTTTCCTGTTTCTTCAAGAGTCTGATATATTTCCTGATACATATTCTTCACTCCTGCGTTCTCATATAATATTTCAGTTTAAGCGTTTCGATTGTTTCTGTCAATAAGCCATTATTGTCCCCTTTGTTATCAGTTATCTGTTCCTTTCGTTCTCAGCAATCTTATCCGGCAAAACAACTATTGTAATAATAAATAAAAGGTTGTGCTTTTCAAAGGCTTATACTATAATAAATGCACATGTGTAAACAAAGGAGGATTTCTTTACACATGTGTAAACAAAGGAGGATTTCTTTATGAAAAAGAACAGTTTTTTTACCAGTCTGCCATTTAGACTTCTGGTAGGCGTTGTACTCGGCATCATTGCCGGTCTGATTCTGAATGCGACGGATGGTTCCGGTATCACAAACGCTATTTTGAATGTTGTAGTAACTCTGAAATACATACTTGGTCAGGTCATCACTTTCTGTGTGCCTCTGATCATCATCGGTTTTATTGCCCCATCCATCACCAAACTGGGAAGCAGCGCATCCCGTATGCTTGGTGTTGCCATTGTGATCGCATATGTCTCTTCTCTTGGGGCTGCTCTGTTTTCCATGGCAGCAGGATACGGTCTGATTCCGCACCTTTCCATCGTAACAGATGTCGAAGGGCTGAAAGAACTTCCGGAACTTGTTTTTGAACTTGCCATTCCACAGATCATGCCTGTCATGAGCGCTCTGGTATTTTCCGCTATGATCGGGCTCGCAGCTACCTGGACCAAGGCAAAAGTCATCACCAGTCTTCTGGATGAATTCCAGAAAATCGTGCTGGAGCTTGTAACAAGAATCATCATTCCGATTCTTCCGGTATTTATTGGCTTTACCTTCTGTGCTCTCGCATACGAAGGCTCCATTACCAGACAGCTTCCGGTATTCCTTCAGGTAATCGTGATCGTTCTTATCGGACATTTTATCTGGATGACCCTGCTTTATGTAATTGCAGGCATTTATTCCGGAGAAAATCCTCTTGAGATTGTGAAGCACTATGGTCCCGCATACCTTACTGCTGTAGGAACCATGTCTTCCGCGGCAACTCTTGCGGTTGCTCTCCAGTGTGCCGGAAAAGCGAAACCACTTCGCAAAGATATGGTACAGTTCGGTATTCCGCTGTTTGCCAATATTCACCTTTGCGGTTCTGTATTAACAGAAGTGTTCTTCTGCATGACCATTTCCAAAATCCTGTATGGCTCCATTCCATCACCGGGAACCATGATTCTTTTCTGCGTACTCCTGGGTATTTTTGCAATTGGAGCGCCTGGAGTTCCCGGCGGCACGGTAATGGCTTCTCTTGGTATTATTACAGGTATTCTGTTATTTGACGATGCAGGTACTGCTCTTATGCTTACCATTTTTGCTCTTCAGGACAGCTTTGGTACAGCCTGCAATGTAACAGGTGACGGTGCACTTACTTTGATTCTGACCGGTTACGCCAAAAAACACAAAATTGCAGAGCAGAAAATCAATGTGAATTTATAATATCGAAAAAATTCTTTGGCTGAAAAAATATACAGCAAGAGGAGAATACAGCTCTGCAGGATTCTTTCCTGCAATACATCAGGGGTGTCCGCATATACGGGCACCCCTGCTATTACACTTACAAAAAATCTGTCAGTTACATCTGTTTCTTTCCACGGAAAATATATTTTCCCTGTTTTTCCATAACAAGTTTTCCCTGATCAACAACCAGATTACCTCTTAAAAATACCTGATCAATTCCCCCGTGAATCGAAAAACCTTCAAACGGATTATAATCTGTCCGATACGCATGGGTTTTTGCAGAAATCACACTCTCCTTCTGAGGATCAAGGACTGTGATATCAGCATCACTTCCGGGAAGGATTGCCCCTTTCTGTGGATATACACCATAAAGCTTTGCTGCATTTTCACTGAGCAGCCGGCACATCTGTTCCAGTGTGATCCTGCCTTCCCTCACGCCATAGGTATAGAGAAGTGTTCCGCGTGTCTCCACTCCCGGCAATCCTCCAGGGATTTTTGTAAAGTCATCTTTTCCAAGTTCCTTCTGTGCCATAGTAAAACTGCACTGATCTGTTGCCACTGTCTGTATCCGGTCTTCTGACAATGCGTTCCATAAGCATTCCTGATCTTTTTTCTTTCGGATCGGCGGTGCGCAGACAAATTTGGCCCCTTCAAAATCCGGTTTTGCATAAACACTGTCATCCAGAAGAAGATACTGCGGACAGGTTTCTGCATACACGGTCTGTCCCGCTTCTCTGGCCTGAAGGACTTCCCGGTATGCTTTTTCATTTGTCAGATGCACGATCATCACAGGGGCCTCCGCCTGACGTGCAATGACAAGAAGACGATGGACCGCTTCCGCCTCCATATCATCCGGCCTTACCAGAGGATGATTTTCCGGTCCTATTCTTCCGGCTTTTTTGGCTTCTGCGATCAGAGCATCGATGACTCCGGAATTTTCACAGTGCACCCCTGCAAAGCAGTCATATTCCCTGAGTGTTTTTATGATTTTATATAAATCACAGTCATTTACCATCATTGCCGGATAAGTCATATAAAGTTTGAAGCTGGTGATTCCCTCGCGGATCATTTCCGGAATCTCACGCTCTGTTTCTTCGTTCCATTCTACAATGGACATATGAAATGCATAATCGCAGGAACACCGCTGATCTGCTTTTTTATGCCATTTATCCAGACCTTGTTTCAAAGTACCGCCTCCCTTATCCTGAGAAGCATAATCGATCACCAGTGTCGTTCCTCCAAGAATGGCAGCTTTTGTACCGCTTTCAAAATCATCAGCAGTTACGGTTCCCGCAACCTCCAGATCAAAATGCGTATGGGCATCAATAAACCCCGGAAACAGTAATTTGCCGGTCATATCCAGAATCCGGGCATCCTCTTCCGGAAGATTCACTCCCACATCGATGATCTTTTCCCCTTCTATCAGAACATCCAGCTTTTCTGTTTTTTCTCCTGAAACGACCGTACCGTTTTTTAATAAATATTTCACAGGCTCCTCCTTTCTTTTGTGAAACCTCTCACACCGTTTTCTTTTCTATTTATCAATATAGCACCTATTTTCTTTTCTCACAACGGTATGTTTCCATTTTTCAGAAATTAATTTAGTATCGCATATTTTTTTTGTAAAAAAAACTTTTTCTCTGTTTCCAAATATGCTATATTAATAACAGACCTATCTGTCAAATATATCCAGCAAAGAACAGATATAGAAGATTTCCAATACTGACAAGGAGGAGTTCCATGAAACGACTCGATATTTTAAAGCAGATTGCACACGCTCTGGCAGCCCAGTTCGGTCCGGACTGTGAAATTGTCATTCATGATCTGAAAACACAGGATCCCGAACATTCGATCGTACACATTGAAAACGGTCATGTCACCAACCGTTCTGAAGGTGATGGTCCGTCGGATGCCGTATTCGACGCCATTCGAAAAACGAATAAAAATCCCGAGGATATCAAAGACCGTGCCGGATACCTGATGAAAACATCCGATGGGAAAATTCTGAAATGCAGCACGTCCTATATCCATGATGATGACGGTTCTCTGCATTATGTTTTTGGTATCAATTATGATATTACACGTCTCACTATGATTGAAGGTGCTCTTCATGCTCTCGTTACTCCGCTGGACAAAAAAGAAAAACCCAAGGAGATCACTCACAGTGTCAATGATCTGCTGGAACAATTGATTGAAGAATCTGTAGCTCTGGTTGGGAAACCGGTTGCATTGATGAACAAAGAAGACAAAGTGACAGCCATTCAGTTTCTCAATGACTCCGGTGCGTTCCTGATCACCAAATCCGGAGACAAAGTTGCCAATTATTTTGGAATTTCCAAATATACACTTTACAGTTATATTGATGTCAATAAATAACTCCGTAACAGTACAAAAGAGCCATTTTTGCAGAGTAATCCTCCTGATTTTCTGCAAAAATGGCTCTTTTTTCGGATTTTTATCCGATCAGAAATCCTTTTTCTTTCAGTTCTGCTTCAATTGCATCCAGAATATCCTCCGATTCAGCAGTTACTGTGTGATAATGATATCCTGATGTAATCGTATTCAGAGGGCTGGATTTCCCGGAAGCAATTTCTTTTATAAATTCTGATGCCTTCTTCCTCGAATCGACTTTAAGTTCAGCGCGCAGTTCTCCATAAATTTCATGATGCACAAAGACATCCTCCGCTCTCCCGCCATTATCCACGATCAAATTCAGTTCCTCCTGGATTCTGCTGTTGTCATGATGAACGTAAAAAACTCCTTTTACTCTGTCATGCATCCTGCAGATATATCCGCGATTGGTAGAAAACACTTCTGTACCCTCTGCACGGATCAGGGCGATATCCTGCACAATCACCTGCCTGCTTACACAAAAATAATCTGCCAGTTTTGAGCCGGAAACCGGTTGACTGCTTCCGGTAATAAATTTGACGATTTCCTTTCTGCGCTCCTCTCCGCTCATATATCTCTGTCCTTTCTTTCTATCCTGTGGGCTTCTTTATAGATTTCACATGCAGCATGGTGCAGGCACTGATCATGCGCACAATCCATAAACTGTAATATTTTGTATCCGTCTTTCTCCTCATACTCGCAGTACACCGTCTGTGTCCCGTTACATGTACGGCAGAAACCGGAAATAAATTCTTCCTGAATCTCCATCTTTTCTTCCTCCCGAGTTAATCTGTAAAATACACTATGAAAAGCATACAATATCCTGACATTTTTTTCAAGCAATCCTCCGGCTTTATTCCGTCTTTATTTTCCTTGCAAATAACGGATGCGGGAACTATAATAGGATTATAAAATACATCCGTAAATCGGAGATAGGTTTTTTACATTACAGCGAAACTATATAAGCGGAGGGATATTATGAATCAGGAACTGTACAATGAAGCAACGCAGTCAAACGTGCTGTCCAGGCAGCTGATCAGCACACTTTTGGAATGCATGGAATACAACAGCATTTCTTTTATCAACTGGTCCGTTGACGTACTTCGTATCATCAGGACACGTCTCGACAGAGGTGACAGAATCACCGACGAAGTATCCGGCATTACCTATACCAACGATACATTTTATGAATTTGTGAAGAAAAACTTCTCTTCCTATATCACAAGTCAGGTATTCGATGCTCCCGGAAAAGCGGAAAAAGTGTATTTTTCTCTTTCCAGATGCGAAGACGGGTACAACCTTATCATGGCAGATTCTCCGAAAAACAAAACATTTTCCTGGATTTCCAGTCTGAGCGAACGTTTTTCTCTGGTTCAGATGATCGGTACCGGAATTGTTTATGTGAAAGATGTCAGAAACGACAGTTATCAGCCGTTCATTTCTTCCAACGGAAAATTCTGCCGTTATGATCAGGAAACAGGACATATTGTAGAAGTATAAAAAGTTTGCGGATTTTTCCTGACGGAAGTCCGTTCCATTACTTTTCACAATACCAGAGAAATCAAATACATAATAGACGAAAAAATCCCGGTTCTTTTTTTACTGCGCCATACAGTAAAACAGGAACCCGGGATTTTTCTATTCTTTCTGGCTATCTCAGGAAAGTTTATGTATAAATAGTCCGCTTCGAAGCTTTGGTTCAAACCAGGTGGATTTTGGCGGCATCAGTTTGTTCTCATCCGCTATTTTCATCAGGTCTTCCATGGAAGTAGGATACATGGCAAATGCCACGCCGCCTGTTTTGTCCGCCATTTCCGCAAGCTCCTGCAGTTTATGGCTTCCACCTACAAAGCTGATTCTCTGGTCGGTTCTCGGATCCTCAATTCCCAGAACGGTAGATAATACTTTTTTCTGAAGAACAGATACATCCAGCTGGCCGACAACATCTTCTTTCTCATACACATCCGGCCAGGTTTTCAGGTGATACCATTCTCCGCCCACATACATTCCCATACAGTGTTTTTCTACAGGCTTGCATGGAAAGCCCGGCATCAGCATCAGCTCAAAATTAAATTTCAGACTTCCAAGGAAAGCCTTTTCCGTAAGTCCGTTCAGATCATGAACCACACGGTTATATGGCAGAATTGTCAGCTGATCAAAAGGAAATACCACGGAAAGAAAATAATTGAACTCTTCTTTTCCGGTATAATCCGGATGTTCTGCTCTTCTTTTCAGGCCCACTTTGACAGCGGAAGCTGCTCTGTGATGACCATCCGCAATGTAAATAGACGAAATTCCTTCAAACTCCTGATGAATTGCTGCGATTCTGTCCGCATCATCGATCACCCATACCCGGTGTCCGATGCCGTCATCAGCGATAAAATCATAAACCGGTGCATGATCCTGTTTCCATGATGCCAGAAGCTCCAGCAGCGTATCAGGATATCTGCAGGCAAGGTAGATCGGACCTGTGTTCGCATCGCAGACATCCACATGGCGGATGCGGTCCTGTTCCTTATCTTCTCTTGTCAGTTCATGTTTTTTGACGATTCCGTTCAGATAATCGTCAATAGAACTGCAGCCGACAATCCCTGTCTGTGTTTTTCCCTTTCTGGTGAGCTCATAAATATAATAACAGGACTCCTCATCCTGTGTCATAATGCCGTCCGCTTCCATCTTCTGCAGGTTTTCACGGGCTTTTTCGTAAACCTGTGCATCATAAAGATCTATTTCAGGGCTTAAATCCATTTCTGCCCGATCTACATGAAGAAAGGAATACGGATTTTCCTCCCCAATTGCCCTGGCTTCTTCCCTGTTCACCACATCATAGGGAAGCGCAGCAACTTTTTCTGCCATTTCCGGAGTTGGTCTTAATGCACAAAATGCTTGAAAAACTGCCATAATTTTCTCCTCTCATCGGTATCTGTTTCTACAGATCTTTTCCAAAAAACATTTTCATTTTAGCATATTCTTTTTTTAACCGCAAGATTTCATTCACTCTGCTTCAATCATGTATTTCATTTACTCTGCCACAAGAATAATAAGCAAACTTTACTGATAACTTTTCGGATTACTTATTTTTTTCAGTTACACGGACGGTTATTCCATCCGTTTCTTTCAATTCAGGAAGCACCGTCAGAAGCATGGTAATAAAGCAGGCGCACCCGCCGATCAGATTGGAGATTGGTTCCGCCCAGAAAACACCGTCTACGCCCAGCGCAGGTATCCGCGGCAGCAAAATGGTAAGGGGCGTCACAATGATTGCTTTTCGAAACAGAGAAAAAAACGTGGCTTTTCTGGATTTTCCAAGTGCAACAAATACGCACTGTCCTGTAAACTGAAGTGCCATAAAGCAAAATCCAAAGAAATAAATATGCAATGCCGGAATTCCTTTTGCGATCAGTCCCGGTTCACTGTTAAACAGCCTGATAAAGACTTCCGGAATGACCTTCAGTATCCCCCACGCAAGGATCGTATAGCTGACACATACGACAGTCACAAAACCAATGGCTTTTTTGACCCTGCCGAATGCCTTTTCACCATAATTAAAACTCATCACCGGAGAGGCTCCGTTGGTCAGTCCGTTCACAGGCATGGTAAAAATCTCCCGAACAGAGTTCAAAACTGTCATTACTCCCACATACAGATCACCGCCATACACCTGCAGAGTGGCATTGCAGACCACCTGTACAAGACTGTTGGTAAATGCCATGATAAACCCGGAAACACCAAGTGCCATAATGCTCTGAACTTTCTTCCACTGAATCTTCATGGCACTTCGTTTCAAACGCAGCGAAACCTTCGGCCCGGTAAGAAACTTCAGCACCCATACTGCCGAAAAAAACTGTGAAATAATCGTAGCCACTGCAGCACCTCTTACACCCATATGAAATACAAAAATAAAAAGCGGATCCAGCAAGATATTCAGCACAGCTCCGATCAGGACAGTCAGCATTCCCATATTGCCAAAGCCCTGATTATTGATGAACGGATTCATGCCAAGTGAGATCATCACAAAAATCGTTCCCAGAAGATAAATCCGGATATACGCACCTGCATAGGGAAATGTTACGTCACTTGCTCCGAAAAGATAAAGGATCGGTTTATAAAACGTAAATCCGATTCCCATCAGAATAATGCCTGTACCTATCAGCATAGAAAAGGTATTACCCATTAATTTTTCTGCTTCTTCTTCATTGCCGCGTCCCAGTTCCATGGCGCACAAAGGTCCGCCGCCATTCCCGAACAGAAGGGTAAAAGCCGTGACAAGCGTAATAATAGGGAAGCAAAGTCCCACTCCTGTCAGAGCCAGCGTCCCCACCTCGGGAATTCTTCCAATGTACATGCGGTCAACGATATTGTACAAAAGATTCAGAAGTTGTGCGATCATCATCGGAACTGCTACTTCCAGGATATTTTTATAAACACTTCCTGTTGAAAAATCTGTTTTATGTACTCTCATTTCTTTTCTCCATCCAATCTTTTTCCAATCTTCTTTATTATAGCACCTCTATTTTTTTTTGCGAGTTTTTTACAAATTTTATAGGGCGGATTTTAGATATTTTCTTGTTTTTCTGCAGCTAAACAGTTATACTGAAAGAAATAAAGATTTGCACGAATGTGTAATTGGGAGGTATTATGGCAGAGAATTATAATGGTATGGCAGTAGGTGTTTTTGAACTGGATAATCTGGTTGCCTGCTTTGTAGCACTTGATGCCGCATCCAAGGCGGCAAATGTAAAAATCCAGAGTGTGGAACGTAACCGTCTCAAGAGCGGTGCCTGTGTAAAAATGAGAGGTTCTGTTTCTGACGTCAATGCAGCAATGGAAGTCGCATTGGAAACAGCCAGACCGCTGGCAAAAATCGTCCATCATACAGTCATCGCATCTCCGACAGAAGATACGGAAATCGCGCTGAATATGACGATCAACAAATAATTGCTGCTGATGTTCATCGGCACACCAAATCTTAGGACAAAGTGAGGAAATAACTATGACTTATGGAGCTTTTGGATTAGTGGAGGTTCTCGGAAGCAGCAATGCTATTCTTGTTGTGGATCAGATGCTGAAGACCTCAGATGTATCCTTCCGTACCTGGAATACCAAGTGCGGCGGACATGCCACCGTATTTTTAAGCGGAGACGTTGCAGCGGTAACTGCTGCAGTTGACAGTATCCGTCAGAATCCGCCATGTAAGGTTATCGCAGCCGCAGTCATCTCCAATCCTTCCGGCGAGACCGTACGTCTTGTGGAAGAGGATGCTGCGAAGCACAAGTTTAACTAAAGTGTGTTTGAAAATTGCTTAGGTGCATCGAAAAATAAATAATGAATAAGATGCATCAGGCATTTTATTTACGATGTACGAAAAAGGAACACCAGCCACTGCGTATTTTACAGAAAACACGCAGTGGTTCTTTTTGTCCTGCCATCCGTCATAAAACCATCTATAGAAAGGACTTGCATCATGTTTTTGCTGATTTTCAACCAACTGTTAAAAATGCTTTTTATCATGCTTCTTGCAGTGATCTGCTTCAAAATCGGACTGATCAATCAGGAAGGCAACCGGAATCTTTCCAATCTGCTTTTGATGGTGATCAATCCCTGTGTGATTCTTACGGTGTATCAGACGGATTATGAACCGCGTCTGGTCAAAGGTCTTCTGATCTCCTTTGCCGCTGCAGTCATTGCTCATATCCTTGCGATTGCGATTGCACGGGTATTGATCCGTGCAAAAGACAACCGGAATTATGCCATTGAACGGTTTGCTGCTGTATATTCCAACTGCGGATTTATCGGAATTCCACTGATCAACAGTGTACTGGGAAGCGAAGGAGTTTTTTATCTGACTGCTTATATGACAGTCTTTAATATCCTTGCATGGACACACGGACTTACCCTTCTTACCAAAAAATTCAATCCCAAATGTCTGAAAGAAGGTATTCTGTCCCCCATTGTGCTGGCTACTCTTGCTGCTATGGCACTGTTTTTCGCTCAGATCAGAATCCCGGCCGTACTTCTGGATTCCATGACCTATGTTGCAGATATGAATACTCCGGTTGCCATGATGATCGCCGGTTTTTCCCTTGCGCAGACAGATCTGAAAAAAACATTCACCCATGTGCGTCTGTACTGGGTAAGCTTTGTCAAATTACTGGCAGTTCCTTTTGCAGTACTGATTTTTTTGGGATTCTTTCATCTCGACTATACGGTTGCATATACCACTCTCATTGCTGCTGCCTGTCCGGTTTCCGCTACAACCACTATGATGTGCATTCGACTGAATGATAACTACACTTATGCTTCAGAAATTTTTTCATTTACGACTGTATTGTCGATTGTCACGATTCCGCTTGTGGCATTTGCCGCTTCGTTTGTGCTATAGAGCGTGTTTGAAATTACTTTCCGACAGATGTGCGTCACATTTATGGGAGATTTATGCTGCATTTGTGATTTATTTATGCGTTATCTTTAAACCTCGAAGATATTGTTTCTTATCATCATCGATCCGATAACTTTCTATGGCTTTCTGGATTGCTTTATTATGGGTCCATACTTCCAGGCGGTGGTTTTCGCTATAGCCAATCGCGGTATCATATTGCTTGACCAGAGCAATACTGAAATACCAGGCCACCGCCATCTTTATGTAATATTCTTCTGATTTTACCTCTGTTACAAGTTCCAGCATCTCCGGCTCAAAAGCATCATCCAGATAAAATCCCAGAAGAGTCACAATTCCAAAACGCACTTCATAGGTATACGGACTCTTCAGCCACTTTTTTACGCTCTCATAAACAAGCGGCAGGTCTTTTTTAAACACTTTTGGTGACAGCAGATCACAGGTGGCCCAGTTATCTACACAGGGCAGAAATACCTCCAGCTGTTCCAGCAGTTCCGGAACATTTTTGTATAATAAAGTCAGCAGAATACCATGAAGATTGTTTTCCTCATAATAGTAATGAGGCAGCTCTTTCAGAAATCCTGCTGTCTCCGGTCTTTTTGCCAGTTCTTTTGCATACTTCCGAAGAACCGGTGTCCGTACACCGATCACACGGTCTGATTCTACATTCGGGATCAGTTTTGAGTGAAATGCCTGATAATCTTTATCCTGCAATTGAAAAAGTTCTTTTATCATGATATCCATATCATTCCTCTTTTCTCATTTTTCCGTCAGAATTGTCTGTATGTGAAAATGACCATTTTATTTGTTATTGTAAGTTTCATTATACGATAATAATTCCGCATGGAAAACCCGATTTTTAAGTAATCTCATAGAACCTTATTATCAGTAATTCTGATTTCATTTCTCCAGAAAATGTTTTTTCACAATCAGAATTTGTTATTCGATGTACCGGATTTCTTCTCATTTCTTGCCAGTCTCTTTCTTCTGTGCTATGATTACCCCAGCTGTAAAGGAGGAATACCATGCGTTATTTAAAACCACATTATTATGACCGTTTCGTCTGTTCGGCAGACAAATGCCCGGATACCTGCTGTGCGGGATGGCAGATTGTGATTGATGAGGAATCACTTGAGAAGTATGCCGCTGTAAACGGTGCTTTTGGAAGCAGACTGAAAAATTCCATTGACTGGGAAGAAGGAGTGTTCTGCCAGTATGACAGACGATGTTCTTTTTTGAATGAACAGAATCTCTGTGATCTTATTCAGGAGCTTGGACCGGACAGTCTTTGCGATACCTGTCGTATGTATCCCAGACATGTGGAAGAATATGATGGGCTTCGAGAACTTTCTCTCAGTCTTTCCTGCCCGACTGCCGCAGAAATGATTCTCGGATGTCAGGAAAAGGTAATTTTTGAAGAGTCGTTTACGGATGAAGAAGATGATTTTGAAGATTTTGATTTTCTCATGTTCTCTCAGCTGGAAGATGCACGGGACGTGATTTTTCATATCCTTCAGAACCGCAGCACTGATCTTCGAATCAGAATGGCGTCTGTCTGTGCACTTGCAGATAAATTTCAGGATTGTATTGACCATCAGACTTCCTTTGAAATAGATACCATACTGGCCAGATACGAAGAAGCAAATGCAGGAAATCTTCTTCCAAATCTGATAAAAAATTCCGATCATACTTTTGTGCAAATACTGTGCGGAGATGATGATCTTCTCCCATCCGTGTCTGCCAGGCAAAAAATCTCATCCTATCACTGGCATCTGGAATCCATTGCTCTTCTGGAACATCTGGAACGGCTTCGTCCGGAATGGAATATAATTCTCGCCAATACCAGAAGCCTTCTTTATGCCAAAGGAGAAGATGCGTATCTCAAGATCTGCCATGATTTCCAGACTGCCTGCGGCTATGACAGTCCTTTGCGGGAACAATGGGAATGTATCGGGGAACAGCTTATGATGTTTTTTGTGTATACCTATTTTTGTGGTTCTGTTTATGATGATATGGTCAGCACAAAAATGGGACTTGCCCTCTTTTCCACACTGTGGATCCAGGAATTCTGCATGTACCGCTGGCTGGATCAGGGCCATTCCCTCTCCTTTTCTGACATTACAGAGATTGCATGGCGCTTTGCAAGAGAGGTGGAGCATTCCGACAATAATCTGGATATGCTGGAAACATGGATGGAAGAGAATTTTTAAAATTGTGTAAAATTATCTTGATTTTCAAACTAATTTGTATAAAATAAAAACAGTGTGTTTTCAAGGCATCTGCCGGAACAATCTGGACAAAATCTTATGTGGGATATGTACACGCAGTAGCACATTCTCTCGGCGGTGAATATAATGTTCCTCACGGACTGGCCAATGCCATTCTCCTTCCGTTTGTACTGGAGGCTTACGGCAAAACAATCCATAAAAAACTTCTCCGTCTTGCCATCGAAGCCGGTCTTGCGGACAGAAACACCTCTCCGGAAGAAGGGGCACAGATTTTTATCCAGGCTGTCAAAGAAATGAAACAGCGGTTTCACATCGGAGATACGGTAAAGGAAATCCGGGAAGAAGATATTCCCAAGCTGGCTCATTATGCAGATAAAGCAGCCAATCCGCTTTACCCTGTCCCGGTTCTCATGGATGCTTCTGAACTGGAGCAGTTTTATAGAAGACTTTTGGTTCCGGCATCATTACCTGCTGAACAGAAAGGAAAACAGCTATGAATAAATCGGAAATCAGACAAATCGTATCCCGACAGCGTTCCTTCTTTTATACCGGAACGACCTTGCCCGTATCCTACCGTCTGGCGGCACTGAAACGCTTACAGACTTCCATCCGGAAACATCAGGATGAAATCAGTCAGGCTATCCGGGAGGATCTTGGGAAAAGTGCTTTCGAAAGCTATATGTGCGAAACAGGAATCGTACTCAGCGAAATCACCTATATGCTCCGCCATACCAGATCTTTTTCGCGTGAAAAAACTGTTTACACCCCACTGGCGCAGTTTCATTCCAGAAGCTACAAAAAACCTTCTCCCTACGGAACCGTTTTGATCATGAGTCCGTGGAATTATCCGTTTCTTCTTACCATTGAGCCACTCGTTGATGCCATCGCTGCAGGAAATACGGCAGTGCTCAAACCCAGTGCCTATTCTCCTCATACCAGCGAGATGATCCGATGTATCATTTCCGAATGTTTTTCCGAAGAATATGTAGCTGTGGTCACGGGCGGCAGAGCAGAAAATACCTGCCTTCTTAATGAACATTTTGACTATATCTTCTTTACAGGAAGCCAGGCAGTCGGACGTGAAGTTATGCGGCATGCATCGGAATACCTCACTCCCGTCACACTGGAGCTTGGAGGCAAAAGCCCCTGTATCGTGGACAAAACCGCGAATCTGAAACTGGCAGCCAAACGAATCGTATTCGGCAAATATCTGAACTGCGGGCAGACCTGTGTGGCTCCCGACTATATCTACTGTGATGCTTCAATCAAAGAGCAGCTGATTGAAGAAATCAAAATCCAGATTGCTAAACAATTCGGACCTTCTCCGCTGACCAGTGATGATTACGGGAAAATCATTAACCAAAAACACTTCGAACGGCTCACCGGGCTTATGGATCCGCAAAAAATCGTATACGGCGGAAAGAGCAGCCTGGATTCCCTGAAAATCGAGCCAACGGTCATGGATGCTGTAACCTTTGAGGATGCTGTCATGCAACAGGAAATTTTCGGTCCCGTTCTTCCTGTACTCACCTATGGAAATCTGGACGAAGCTATCGAAAAAATCAATTCCATGCCTCATCCGCTCGCCCTTTATCTGTTTACAAAGGATCAGGCGAATATTCAGAAAGTCACTTCCCGATGCGGATACGGCGGCGGCTGTATCAATGATACCATTATCCATCTCGCAACCAGCGAAATGGGCTTCGGCGGATTCGGAGAAAGCGGTATGGGCTCTTATCACGGCAGAGACGGTTTCCGCACCTTCTCCCACGAAAAAAGCATCGTGGATAAAAAAACATGGCTGGATCTGCCAATGAGATACCAGCCATATAAGAAATTCAACGACAAACTGATTCATTTTTTCCTGAAATAATCACGATTGCGGAATCATTCAATAATTCCGCCTCCAACTACAACATCGCCATCATATAAAACCACTGCCTGCCCTCTTGTTACGGCTCTCTGCGGCTGGTCAAACTTTACATGAAGTTTGCCGTCCGGGGTTTGCCATGCAGCGGCAGGCTCTTCTGTATGACGATAGCGGATCTTTGCTCTGACACGGACAGGTTCCGGCATGGAATCACAGGAAATCAGATTTACTTCACCGGCTGTCAGTTCCTGACAGTAAAGCTCCTCTTCTTTCCCCAGGATCACCCGATTGGTTTCCGGTGATATCCTGCATACATACAGGCGTGTGTCTGCCGGTATGCCAAGTCCTCTTCGCTGTCCAAGGGTATAATGAATAATTCCTTTATGCTTCCCCATGATATGACCGGATGTATCCACAAAATCTCCCGGAACTGCCCGGTGTCCCGTATACGATTCGATAAACCCGGCATAATCTCCATCCGGAACAAAACAGATATCCTGGCTGTCATGCTTGTGCGCATTGACAAATCCGTGTTTCTCAGCAATATCCCGTACCTGATCTTTGGTCAGGTTTCCAAGAGGAAAGGATACATGTGCCAGCTGCTCCTGTGTCAAGGTGTAAAGAACATAGCTCTGATCCTTATTGCTGTCCATGGCTTTTTTCAGCAGATAACGCTTCTTTTCCCCGTCATATTCCACCCGGGCATAGTGTCCTGTCACCATATAATCCATTCCCAGTTCCTGCATTCGCTGATAAAACTGTTCAAATTTCAGATACCGGTTACAGTCAATACATGGATTGGGCGTACAGCCATGTTCATACGCCTGTACAAACCGCTCCATCACGTCTTCTCTGAATCGTTCCGAAAAGTTAAACACATAATAGCGTATTCCGATCCGATAGCAGACGCTTCTGGCATCTTCCACGTCATCCAGAGAACAGCAGCTTTTTTCCCTTTCCATCCCCACATCTTCATTATGGAACAATTTCATCGCGGCACCAATACAGTCGTCACCGGATTCTTTCGTAAGCAGAGCCGCTACCGAACTATCCACGCCTCCGCTCATTGCCTGTCTCTTATACACATCTCCGAGCCCACGAGACCGTACTAGA
>CAMBAL010000043.1 GCA_945864225.1 uncultured Blautia sp.
ACTCAAGAAATCTTGAGTCGCGGAACCTGTCCCCTTGACTCTCCCTTTTATTTCCGACTCTCAAAATAATCTGAAACATATTGATCTGTCTTATCAACCAAATACATTGCATTCTCTACCTGCTGTCGGGATTAAGACTTACTTGCCACATAAAAATCATCATAATCGGAAGCATCCGTATTATCTCATCATTCAAAGCCAAAACATATACCACAGTTATCGTCTCATAATAATATTATTATACATTTTTGCTTCAAACAAAACAATCACTTCTATATCAAAAAACGGGCATCTCCTCAACGAAGATGCCCATTCTCTCTGCATACTGTTATTCACTCAACTCTAATCTTCATTACTTCATCACTGCGTATGTTCTTCCGAAATTCTCTCATTCTTTTTTGCCGGATAAATCGGTCCATCGCCCGCTTCCTCCACATCTTGCATACCAAAATTCTCCTGTTCCTTTTGCCGGTTTTTGCGATTGTTATACAAATATGTCTGAAACGCATACTTCGTTTCCATCCAGAATGTCCGGAAAGTCAATCCTTTTTCTCTGTCATAACAGGATGGTATAAGCATTGTCAAAAGCAGCGCAATCAGCTCCCAGAGCAAGACTGCACCATAATACAAGACACAGACCCGCTACAAGCCATATCCAGTTTGGTATGGCAAACGGCTGATGAACATACAGCCAGTGAAATGGTATAACGAGAAATCCGCCTACAAATGTACCGATAAAACGATTGATTCCATTATGAAAGCCCTCTTCGAACTGACTTCCTACCCCATATGCAGCTCCTATCAGCGCAAAACATGGGTTTCGTCCATCCAGCAGGTGTTTATAAATAAGCGCAGTGATCATTACTGCCAGAGGTGTTCTCCATATACGGGCGGTTAATCTGGGCGATTTAAAATTTTTCATCGGTGTCAGCATCCACTTATCCTCCACCTCTGCCCAGTCAAGCATTTCCTGTGGTCCCACAGTACCTCCTCCTCATTTTTAAATATAATGGGAAAGGGCAATATCCGGCAATACCAGACATCTGCCCTTCATTCATAGGAGACGAATTATCATATAACCATTATTTGATAAATTTCACTTCCGGATAAATTGCCTGTTTTGCGGCTTCTAATCACTTCCAATGTGCTGCTTTTCACAGGTTAGCTTACATTAAGAAAACCGATGGTAGAGACTGGGATAAGCCACGATAAATACCTTATGTTTCGCGGGTTATACTAGGATCAGTCAATAGCCATCGGTTTATGTTTTATCCAGAGATTCCGGATACTCTGTCAAATATGTTTGCCGCTTATACATGCGCATCAAAACCAGCGTTCTCATGCATTGGCAGAGATAATTGATACGTCACATAAATGTACAGCAGCTGTACAATTATTATTGAATATCTGTTACCTTATATCCCTGATCAGTAACAGCCTGCATGAGAACATCATCTGAAACACTTTTTTCAAGTGTTACAACAGCAGTTCCGGTCTTGTGGCTGACCACAGCCTCCTTCACGCCATCAAGTGCTTCGAGAGCTTTTTTTGTGTGCATCTCACAATGCCCGCACATCATACCTTCAATTTTTAATGTCTTTGTCATAGTTTTTGTCTCCTTTTTTGTTGTGATTTTAATTTTATTTTTGATTTTATGATCCCGTTTGGAATCATACATCCGAAAGAAATTCAAACGCAGTGCATTAGTGACTACACTAAAACTGGATAAGCTCATGGCTGCCGCAGCGAACATTGGATTGAGCTGCCAGCCCAAAACACTGATAAACGCACCCGCCACTAATGGAATACCGATAATGTTGTAGATAAATGCCCAAAACAGATTCTCGTGAATATTATGCAGAGTTGCACGGCTTAGACGTATAGCTGCAGGTACATCGGACAGACAGCTTTTCATCAACACCACATCTGCTGCATCAATGGCAACATCTGCGCCTGCACCAATGGCAATGCCGATATCTGCACTTGTCAGTGCAGGAGCGTCATTGATACCATCACCGACCATAATAACCTTTCCTTTTTGCTGCATATTACGGATTACACTTTCCTTGCCATCAGGAAGTACACCGGCAATTACTTCATCCACACCTGCCTTTGCCCCGATAGCTTTAGCCGTGCGTTCGTTATCACCGGTCAGCATTACAACATGAATGCCCATATCCTGCATTTCTTTAACTGCCCGGGGACTATCCTCCTTGATCGTATCTGCAACAGCAATAATACCGTAAAGTTCACCATCACAGGCAAAAAACAACGGAGTTTTTCCTTCTTCCGATAGATGCTCTGACATTATATTTATCTCATCAGTCACTTGAATTTGTTCACTGATAAATTTATAACTGCCGCCATACAAAGCTGTGCCGTTAAGCATTGCCTGAATTCCGTTTCCGGGCAATGCATGGAAATTCTCAACCTCAACTGCCGACAGCCCGTCCTGCTCAGCGCGCTGAGTGATTGCTCTTGCCAGTGGATGTTCGCTTTTTTTCTCCAGTGTATAAGCGATTTCCAAAAGCTCTTTCTCACTCCTGCCGTTTACAGGAATCATATCCGTAACCTCAGGTTCTCCCTGTGTAATCGTTCCGGTTTTATCCAGTACCACAATCTGTGTTTTTCCCGTTTTCTCCAAAGATACAGCCGTCTTAAAGAGAATACCGTTTTTGGCGCCCATTCCGTTGCCGACCATGATGGCAACAGGTGTAGCAAGACCAAGTGCACAGGGACAACTCGGGAGATGCTGTTCCCTCCACACCCATGGAATTGGTCAACAGACTCACCGAACAGGAAGTAACTCCTTTCACACCTGATACCGCTTTTTCCACACGGGCTGTGCAGGCGGCACAGCTCATACCGGTTACTGTATATTGTTCCATAATTGATTCACTTCCTTCTATTTCATAAGTTTTTGCAGAGTTGCAACTAACTCATCGATTACTTCATCCTTACCCTCACGGATATCTCTGGCAACGCAGCCTTTGATGTGATGTGCCAGCAATTCCTTATTAAAAGCATTGACCGCAGCGTTCACAGCGGCGGATTGCACCAATATATCCGCACAATAAGCATCTTTTTCCACCATCCCCCGAATCCCGCGAATCTGCCCTTCAATCCGGTTCAGACGGTTTATCAGTTTCTTTCGTTCTTCCTCTGTGCGGGCTGTCGTTTTTCCACAGCATCCGCATGTTTCTTTATCAGGCATTATGTTTCCTCCTTCTTCATATACCCGAACGGGGTATTTTTATTTTATACCCCGTATGGGTATATGTTAACGGAAAATTTTGTACCATTTTCCCTCCTTTACATTATTACTTCCCATTTTCCAAAATCCCCCGCAAATACGCAAAAAAAACGAGCATCTTCTCATCAAAGATACCCGTTCTCTTTAGCAGGGCTACAAGGATTCGAACCTTGAACTGACGGAGTCAGAGTCCGTTGCCTTACCGTTTGGCGATAGCCCTATATGTTTTTATTCTCTCTTGCGAGTTCTGCTCGCTCAAGACAAGTGGTATTATATAACATATAAAATGAAAATGCAAGCCCTTTTTTTAAATTTTTTTATTTTTTTTCGATTTTTAAATATTCTCTCCCATCTGCCCCTTTCCTATGATAAAATAGGTTCATTATATTTTGCGTAAAAAAGAGGAATCTATAATGAAACATAAAACTTTCGTAACTCTGCCTGTCACAGAATCCTGCAGGCAGAAAATGCTGGAAATGAACGACTCCTTTGATTTCTGTTTCACTTCCGCATCTGAATTCACTGAGGAAGACCTGCAGGCTGCAGAAATCATCATCGGCAATCTTCCCTGCGATACCATTCGAAAAGCCACCTCCCTGAAATGGCTTCAGCTGAATTCCGCCGGTTTTGCGGAATACCTGGAGAGCGGTATACTCCCGGACGGCTGCATACTCACCAATGCTGCCGGAGCATATGGTCCTGCAGTATCGGAACACATGCTTGCCATGATATTTGCCATGAGCAAAAAACTCCATCTATACCGCGACAGCCAGAACCGGCAATGCTGGGAAGATCACGGAACCGTCCGTCCTCTTCACGGCCAGACTGCACTGATCATCGGCATGGGAGACATCGGCTCCAAAATTGCACAGGTACTCCATGCCCTTGGAAATCATGTCATCGGCATCAAACGAAATATCCATAATTGTCCGGATTATGCAGACAGATTGTACACCATGGAGCAGCTGAATGAGGTCCTTCCTCTGGCAGATCTTGTTATCGTCTGCCTTCCGGCTTCTCCGGAAAATTATCATTTTATGGGCGAACATCAATTCCAGCTCATGAAAAATACCGCACTGTTTTTTAATGGAGGACGCGGAAGTCTTGTGGACACGGACGCCCTTCTGAAGGCAGTTCAGGAAAAACAGATTGCAGGCGCAGGACTGGAAGTGATCGAACCCGAACCGCTTCCTTCCGATCATCCGATCTGGAAAGAACCCGATATCCTGCTGACTCCCCACTGTTCCGGAGGATTTCACATGCCGGAAACTCTGGACCGCATCTGCGAAATTGTCCTCCAAAATCTTGCCAATTACAAAGAGGGACTCCCTCTTATCAACCAGTGCAATACTTTTTAACAGATACCAAATATTTTTCGTTCCATTTGTAAAAAGTATGTTATAATAGGGTAAATTTAATGACTATCCATCTGTCCGTACAATAACATACATCACCAATCACACAGTGCCCGGACACTGCAGGCAAATAAGGAGAAAACATATGAGAGCAATGAACCTTACTCTGCTCACAGACCTCTATGAGCTCACCATGATGCAGGGCTATTTTAAAAATCACAACAACCAGACCGTAATTTTCGACATGTTCTACCGCAACAATCCATGCGATGGCGGATTCGCGATCTCAGCAGGACTGGAGCAGATGATTGAATATATTGAGAATCTCCGTTTCACAGAAGAGGATATTGAATACCTGAGAAGCCTTCATATTTTTGAAGAAGATTTTCTGGAATACTTAAGCGATTTTCATTTTACCGGCGACATTTACGCCATCCCGGAAGGCACTGTCATCTTCCCGCGTGAACCACTTGTCAAAGTTGTCGCTCCCATTATGGAAGCACAGCTTGTGGAAACAGCCATTCTCAATATTATCAACCACCAGAGCCTGATTGCCACCAAAGCAGCGCGCGTCTGCTACGCAGCCAAGGGAGACGGCGTTATGGAATTTGGTCTCCGACGTGCCCAGGGACCGGATGCAGGTATTTTCGGCGCACGTGCGGCAGTTATCGGCGGATGTGCCGGAACTTCCAATGTCCTTACCGGACAGATGTTTGACGTACCCGTCCTCGGAACCCATGCACACAGCTGGATTATGAGTTTCCCGGACGAATATACTGCATTCAAGACCTATGCAAGATTATATCCCAATTCCTGTACGCTCCTGGTAGACACCTATGATGTCCTGAAATCCGGTGTTCCCAACGCCATCCGTGTATTTGAGGAAATGAGAGAAGAAGGTATTCCGCTCACGCATTACGGCATCCGTATCGACAGCGGTGACCTTGCTTATCTTTCCAAAGAAGCCTACAAAATGCTGTCCGCAGCCGGTTTTGACGATGCCACCATTTCCGCTTCCAGCGATCTGGACGAATATCTCATTGAGAGCCTGAAGGCCCAGAATGCCAAGATCAATTCCTGGGGTGTCGGAACCAACCTGATCACCAGCAAGGATAATCCTGCATTTGGCGGTGTTTACAAACTTGCCGCTGTAAAAGACGAAGCTACCGGCACCTTCATTCCGAAAATCAAATTATCCGAGAACACCGAAAAAGTCACCAATCCGGGAGATAAGACCGTATACCGTATTTATGGCAAATCCACCGGCAAAATCAAAGCCGACCTGATCTGTCTCAAAGATGAAGTATTTAATCCGGAAGAAACCATGATCATCTTTGACCCGGTAGACACATGGAAAAAGACCAAAGTCCTTGGCGGTACCTACGAACTGAAAGAACTTCTTGTTCCGGTGATCAAAGGAGGCAAACGTGTATACACTTCTCCGTCTGTCATGGAGCTCCGTGCCTTCTGCCAGCAGGAACAGAATACACTCTGGGATGAGTCCCGCCGTTTTGTAAATCCACAGAAAGTATATGTAGACCTTTCCCAGAAGCTCTACGATATCAAAAAAGACCTTCTGGAAGAAATGGGTTCCAAGGCCTTGGACTGATTTCACAGTCATAAACCCTCTTTCCCGTTCATACACATGAATGGAAAAGGGGGTTTTTATTTATGAATCAGATTTATACGCGCCTTATCAATCGTGAACATCCGCTTCCGGAAGACTACATTCCGGACAATCTGGTGGACATCGGCCTTCCTTTTGATGCCCCTCCCCACGACCCCAAACGTCTTCTGGAAGAAAAAACCGCTCTTGCAGCCGCAGAACTGATCAGCCGAAGCCGCCGGGAAGGCCTGAACATCTGCTGTGTGTCCGGATATCGTTCCTATCAGCGTCAGAAAGAACTTTTCACAGCCAGCACTTACGTCGCACCGCCCGGTACCAGCGAGCATCAGAGCGGTCTGGCACTGGATGTTTCCTGTCCCGGAGTCCGCATGGAACTGACAGAAGCATTTGCAGAAACTTCGGAAGGTCTGTGGCTCACGCGCCATGCGCCTCTCTACGGTTTTATCCTGCGCTATCCTTCCGGCAAAGAATCCATTACGCAAATTCCATACGAACCCTGGCATTTTCGCTATGTAACAAAGCCCCTGGCCACATATCTCTCACTTACAGGAATGACACTGGAAGAATATCATTTGCTTCAGAAAGAAAACGCCGAATCCGGCTGACAGAGTATATAGATTTACAGTCGTTTTTATGCTATACTGGAAATGATTTTTAAACAAGACTGCGTACCAAGCTTATCAGAATTTCCGTCTGATCCGACAGATACGCTGTTCAGATAAAGGAGATCAAAGATTATGTCAATGAAAACCAATCATCAGCTTCCACTGCCTGAAGTGCTGAAATCCCAATACCCGTTAAGTGAAGAAATCAAACAGATTAAGGCGGACCGTGACCGTGAGATCCGTGATATTTTTACCGGAAAATCCGACAAATTTGTGATTCTTGTGGGACCATGTTCCGCAGACAATGAAGATTCTGTCTGTGAATATGTCAATCGCCTGAAAGAAGTATCCGACAAAGTATCTGATAAATTAATGATCATTCCCCGTGTCTATACCAATAAGCCGCGTACTACCGGTGATGGTTACAAGGGCATGCTGCATCAGCCTGACCCGGACAAGGCTCCTGATCTGCTTGCAGGTATTATTGCCATCCGCAAAATGCATATCCGTGTTATGCAGGAGACCGGGCTTTCTTCCGCAGATGAAATGCTTTATCCGGAAAACCGCAGCTACCTGGACGATGTTCTCTCCTACGAGGCAGTGGGTGCCAGATCTGTAGAAAACCAGCAGCACCGTCTGACAGCCAGCGGCATGGATATTCCTGTCGGCATGAAGAACCCCACCAGCGGTGACCTGTCTGTTATGCTGAATTCCGTAACAGCAGCCCAGCATGCACATCATTTTATTTATCGCGGCTGTGATGTGGAAACCTCCGGCAATCCTCTGGCACATACCATTTTAAGAGGCGGCGTGAACAAATACGGCCAGACGATTCCCAACTATCACTATGAGGATCTGATCCGTCTTTCCGAACTTTATTCCAAATGGAATCTGGAGAATCCTGCTGTGATCGTGGATGTCAACCACTCCAACTCCGGCAAGAAATACAAAGAGCAGATCCGTATTGTCAGCGAAGTTCTTCACAGCCGCAACTACAATCCGGACCTGAAAAAACTGGTCAAAGGCGTCATGATCGAGAGCTACCTCGTAGAAGGCCGTCAGGACATCTGCCCCAACCATGTTTACGGCCAGTCGATCACAGACCCGTGCCTTGGATGGGAAGATACCGAGCGTCTGATATATGAAATCGCCGAGAAATGCTGAAAAATCATTCAAACACACGCTCAGGCAGTGTATTGTACAATATACAACACACTGCCTGAGGTTTAAACTGCACACCTGCATTCGACTTGAATTTACTGCTCCATCTGCCGTCCAAGGAACCCGGCCGCCGTCTGCACCAGCATTTTCTCCGGAATTCCAAAAACATCTTTCTCACTTTTTCCCATCAGAATCACTGCCCCGATAGCGTCACCTGCACAGATAATCGGCTGGATCACCTGTGCAAAAGAAACCTCTCTCTGTTCCTCCGTCACAGGAATTTTTCCCCGTTCATTCGCATTTAGACATTTTCCCTCTCTGGCTGAAATCACTTCCTCCATTCCCCTGCTGATACCCTTTCCGCTGTACTCCTTACTTCCCTGCCCGGCTGCAGCCACCACCTGATCATGGTCTGTAATACATGCTACCAACCCGGTTGTCTGTGCAAGCGCCTCCGCGTATTCTTTGGCAAAAATGCTCAATTCCCCTATGGGAGAATACTTTTTCAGAATAACCTCCCCTTCCCTGTCCGTAAAAATTTCCAGCGGTGTACCTTCTTTGATTCTGAGAGTCCGGCGGATTTCCTTTGGAATCACCACCCTGCCCAGATCGTCAATTCTCCTCACGATTCCTGTAGCTTTCATATAAAAATTCCTCCATTTACTGTACTTTCCATTGATGGAATTAGTATCTGTAAATGGAGGGATTTTATACTTTTTATTCTGTCATTCTTCTGCAACAGGCTGAGAACTTGACCTGTTCCATCCGCGTCTGCCGGTGTTGGCACCGGTGCTCACACTGAGAATTAGTCAGTAGCGGACATCAACACTGATTTTGTAAAAATCAGCAAACTCTTGCATCAGGACTCTATAGATTTCTTTTGGGTACATTCTTCCTTGCGGGATTCAGAGGTTGCATTCTCTTAGAGTTGCACTTACTCATTACTTTCTCTTATATTGACTTGCGGTCTTTATAAGTGTTCATATTGCAGAACAATAAGTTGATTTTCTTTCCTGAAGCCATACACACTTTCGCGGGTACATTTGCCATCCCTACCTTTTGGGTAAGGCCCAGTGTTCGCAGCCCTGCTCGTCTTGCGGACTTACTTCTTATCGGCCATCCCTTCCTTTCGGTTTGAGAGATTCCCGACAGATCAGTACAGCACTTGTTCCTGCTCAACTCGCACCATACTTCCATAAAGCCTGTCCCCTGTTTCCAGGATAGGTACCCGGTCTGTACCACCGATACCAATTCCGCCATACCCTCAGCAGTTGCCCTTGGGCAGAAGGCCTGAATTCTGTTTATGGGTTTTCTGTTAAGCTCGCTTTCCTCAGCACCACCACGAGAAGGTTTTGTTCCTGGTGCCATATCTTTTTCCTGTGTTCCTTGCTTGTGAATATATACTATCACATGATTTCCCTGACAACACGGAAAAAAAGTTGCGAACAATCATAATAAGTCATGAACATACTGCAGACTCTTTCCATTATTGTTGATTCCCCCGATTCATGTTATGATACCAAAAACAGAATAAATAAACAAAGCGAGGATTTTTCCCATGCAGATGAATCTTTATATTTCCGGTATTCTCTATGCCCGGCTGGACCTTTATGAATCTCTGGTCTACATAGAGCTTCTGGATCCTTATACCGGTCTTCTGAAGCCGTCAGAACCTCTGACAGACCAGATAACGGCACAGCTCTATACTTTATCACGAATCTCTTTCCAGGGCCTTGCAGAGCGTCTGAGAAACGCACAGACCATTTTGGATGCTAATCCGGCAGTTTCTGAATTTACCCTTCCGGACGGTGCCATTTACCAGCGAAAAGATGAACATCACTACATCCAGAGGCAGATTAAATTTCCTTTAGACCTGCTGACTGACAACGGACGGATCATCGGCGCCCGGACACCAAATCGGGATTCCACATCACTTCTTATTTCGGAAGGCTATGAATCCCTTACACTGCTCCCTCAGTGGAATGCTCTGTACCCAAATACACCTTATGCCCTTGCTCCCGTACAGACGTGCCGGATTCCCATGAGAGACGGCACAAAACTCGCTGCTAATCTGTGGCTGCCGCAGGGAATCACAGAACCTCTCCCCTGTGTTCTGGTACGCACACCTTATGGCCGCCAGGACAGTGCTCCTGCCTATTACCGTTTTGTCCAGCGCGGTTATGCAGTAGTGATCCAGGATGTCCGTGGGCGAAATGACAGCGAAGGAGAATGGATTCCGGATCATTTTGAAACGGAAGACGGCAGCGACACCATTGACTGGATTGCCGCGCAGAACTGGTGCAGCGGTTCTGTTGGAATGATCGGAGGAAGCTATCTCGGCTATGTCCAGTGGGCTGCTGCCGCTTCCGAAAATCCCCACCTCAAAGCACTCATCAGTGAAGTAACTGCCGGAAGTGCCTTTGTGGATATGCCCCGCCATGGCGGTACTTTTTCCAGCGGTACCCTGGCATGGGCTTTTGCTGTCAGCCAGAAAAAAATGAACGACTCTCTGATGGTCCGGGATGACTGGGATCAGATTCTGGCACACCGTCCGCTGGAAGAAATATGTGAAAAAGCGCTTGGCTATCCGGTTCCTTTCTGGACAGAATGGCTGTCTCACCCCTGTGATGATGCTTTCTGGCAAAGAGGGGACTGGTATGACCGTTCCGTCAAAAGGGGCGGAATCCATGTTCCTGCACTGATCATGTCCGGCTGGTTTGACGATAATGGCATGGGTACCACCCAGGCACTTGATCTGACCAGTGATTATCCTTCCGGAACACGCAAAGTCATTCTTGGACCCTGGATGCACAGCGGAAACGCCAATTATGATCTTCATGGCATCCCCATGGGACAGAATGCCATCCGATATGATCTGGATCTTCAATTCTTCCGCTGGTTTGAATACTGGCTGAAGGGACGCGAAACAGGCATTACAGAAACTGCTCCTGTAGAATATTTCACCATCGGGGAAGACAAATGGAAAACAGCCGGGAACTGGCCTCCGGAAAATTCCGAAGAATATTCTCTTTATCCGGGCGGTTCACAGGCAAATACCAGTAACGGAAACGGAATCCTTCTGGAAAGTCCGGGACAGTATGGTTCTGACAGCTTCCTCTATGATCCGAAAAATCCTGCAACCCACATCATTGACATGAGCGAAAATGAAATTGAAGTACCGGAAGACTATACGGAACAGGAGCTTCGCCCTGATTACCTCTGCTATACGACGCCGCCCCTGGAACAGCCTCTCACCATTACCGGAGATGCTTATGCTGAACTTTATCTGTCCAGCGATGCTCCGGACACAGACCTGATGGTCCGTCTTACAAAGGTTACCCCTGATGGCCGTTCCATTAAACTGGCCGACGGAATGCTGGATGTAAAATTCCGCAATGGTTTTGACCGGGAAATTTTCCTGGAACCGGGTAAAGTAGAAAAAGTACTCATCCGTACTACAAAAATATCCGCATGTTTCGCCCCGGGTGAGCGTCTACGCCTGACCATTACCTCCAGTGCAGTAAACTTTGCCTTCCCGAACAGCAACACAAAAGACGGATACAACAGTACCGTGACAAGAACCGCAAACAATACCATCCACCACGGAACACCCTATCCTTCCCGAATCATTCTCCGGAAAGAGATTAATGCATAATTCTGTAATAAAAAAATTACACAAAAAACAAAATCAGAATAAGAAAACAAATAGAAAAATCCGCTCTTTATCAAAGTTTTCAGCTTTGTAAAGAGCGGATTCTTCCACCACATCAGCTCATAAATAATCACATCTTAACTTGCTTATTTCTCGTAATAATCACGAAAACAAGCTCTAATATTTAAGCATGCCATGCCAGTCTTCTGCTGGAAGAATGATGCTCTCCAGTCATCCAGTCCACATCATTGGTAATCCAGTCCATGATTTCCAACTGGCGCGTTTCCCATGCGATTGTTGTCTGTCTGTCCTCTTCGGTCTCTTCTTTTTCCATAGTAGTGTCGATCTCATCATATCCAAAAATATATCCACCTGCACTCCAGATACTGAAGTTGCTGTCCGGACCCGGATCTACCGTATCACCGCGCTGTTCGATCAGACCGTCATGTCTGCGTTTATACTCCTCTTCACAGCCCGGTTTTAATTTTGTCATAAACATTCTGTGTCGAATCAGTTCTTTATTTTCTCTCACAATGCCAAAATTATGATACATCAGACGCATATCCTCTCCCGGCGTGGAAATCCATGTAAAAGTATCTTCCATTTTTTTCACCAGGGCATCTTTCACTGCTGTCTCTTCTTCTGACAATACCGCACCGTCCGCATTTTCATAATAACCAAAAATCAGGCTGTCCGTATTCCATACGCTGAAATTGTGAATTCCGTTCCTGTCCAGAAAAGCAGTCAGCTCCTGCCAGATTTCTCCCAGCTTCTGGCGGTATGCATTCATCTGTCCCTTTTTCACTTCCATTGCAAACCCATGACGTTCCATAATCATTCCTCCTGTTTCATTCCGTATTTTATTCCATATTTCACGCCGAAAGTTTCATATGTCCATTCGTTTCTTTTTACATTTTACTATAATCCAACCCGATCATTCAAGTATACGATAACCATGATAAAAATAAAATCTCATACCAAAAACAAAAAAGCTCTTGCATTTTCGAATCTTTGTGATATAGTAATCATATATTTTATATGTAGTTTTCAATACTATATCAAGAAGTTTTAGTATTTTTTATCGTTCAGGAGGCGATTCACATGAAATTCAAATTAAAAGACCCCGGAAGCGCTATTACCCACGGAATTGCAATGCTGCTCGCAATTGCAGGTGCAATGCCGCTCCTGTTCAAAGCAGCAAGAGGTACCGATACTCTTCACATTACCGCTTTAAGTATTTTTATACTGACTATGATCCTGCTTTATGCAGCAAGCACCATATATCATTCCATTGACTCTACAGAGAAAGTCAACCGCAGACTCCGAAAAATGGATCACATGATGATCTTCATTATGATTGCCGGAAGCTATACTCCGATTTGTCTCATTGCACTGCATAATCGAACCGGTTATGTCCTCTGCGCTCTTGTATGGGCTATTGCAATCCTCGGAATCGTTTTGAAAGGTTTCTGGATCGGCTGTCCCAAATGGGTTTCTTCCATTCTGTATATCGGAATGGGCTGGCTGTGCGTACTGGCATTTGTCCCGATTTTTCATTCTCTGCCGAGAGCCGGTTTTGGCTGGCTTCTCGCCGGAGGAATCATTTACACCATCGGCGGAATTATCTATGCACTGAAAGTTCCTATTTTCAATGCACGTCATAAGAACTTCGGTTCCCATGAGATTTTCCATGTTTTTGTGATGCTTGGAAGTCTCTGTCACTTCATTGTTATGTACTTTTTTGTAGCACCTATGCCGGTATAACATACCGGCATAGAGCATATTTAAAAATTATTTTTCCATAACTTGTAACGCAATTTATGAAAGAATGTCCCAAACTTCAAAACTCAATCAGTTTTTTCTTTTCCTCTCTCGTAAGCTGTTTGATTCTGTATTCTCTCTGCATTGCTTCTTCTTTCGTTGCAAATCCTTCATAATAAACCAGTTCCACAGGCCTTCTGGTCTTTGTATATCTGGCACCGTTACGCCCCTCATTGTGGGCTTTCAGCCGCTTCTGCAGACAGTTTGTCCACCCTGTGTACAACGTCCCGTCCGCACACCTTACCATATACGTATAATTCATTTCTTCACTCCATCAACATACTGCAGATTATGTAAAGGACAACCGCCGCCGGAATCCAGCCAGAACCTTCCCTGTTTTTTATCCCGGAGCGTGTTTGAAAATTCAAATTTCCTGTGATAAGAAAAAATCCTGCCCGGAAATCTTTTTATATTACAGGAAAATACAAAACAATTTCCTGTAATACCAAATAAGACGACAGCTGTCCATTCTCTATAAAAAGCAGCCGGCCGATCAGGTATCTTATCATCAAAACCAAAAGCAGGTAGGAGAAATACCGGCTGCGAATGCTTTCCCACCTGCTTTTATTATACGTTCTTTTTATTTTTTTGTGAATCATAACATTATGACCAGTTATTCATTTTCCTATGTGTCAGAGCGTGTTTGAAAAATGCTCAGGAAAGATAAAACTTTTCAAACCGGCGAATTCTTCTGCACTCTGCTGGATTCCTTTTCTACGATCTCATATCCAAGCTTCATCTCTTTTACCGCCAGGGTTTTTCCTGAAAGAATATCCAGCAGCATTCCAACCGCCAGTTCCCCGCTTTTTTCGTAAGAATAATGTACCGTTGTCAAAGTCGGCGTTGTCACTCTGCCAAGATCCGAATCCCCGTGACCGGTAACCAGAATCTGTCCCGGAATCTCTTTCTTCTGCTCTTTCAGATACCGCATCGCTCCGATGGCAATCTCATCAGTCGCACAGACAATCCCGTCCAGCTCAGAATACTTTTCCATAAGTTCCTTCGCCTTTTCATATCCGGAATCGATTGTAAAGTCTGCGATTACCACATAATTTCTGCAATTACTGAAACCGTTGTCTGTAACTGCATTGCAAAAGCCCTCGTAACGTTCCGTTCCAACTGCTTTGTCCTTAGCAGTAACTCCCAGATACCCCAATCTGCGGCAGCCACGTTCCAGCAAAAGCTTCGTCATATTGTACATGGCATGATAGTCATCATGATAGACACAATAATATCCGGAAAGCTCCTGTCCCAGAATCACAATCGGGACATTCAGTCCCTTCAGTACCTTCCTGTGTCTGGCTGTAAAAATTGTAGCAATCAAAATTATTCCGTCTACCTGTTTTTCATCAAACGCAGACAGATACTCCAGTTCTTTTTCCGGATTATTCTGTGTGTCCGCAATCAGCAGCTGATAACCACTTTCATTGAGCACATTCAATATTCCGGCTACCATACATCCAATTGACGCAGAATCAATCTTCGGAAGAATCACTCCGATCATTTTTGTTTTTTTTGTCCGAAGAGTCTGCGCCTGTACAGAAGGCCGATAACCTGTTTCCTCCACAACCTTGCGGATCGCCTCTTTCTTTTCCTCAGATATGTACCCATTATTAAAATACCGGGAAACAGCCGCACTGGAAACACCCGCTAATTTTGCAATTTCTCCAATATTCATATTTTCTCTCCTAAAAAACATGTTTCTTTCATTCCGGTATATCTATTTGTTATTCCTATTTATTTCATATGAAACCGATTACACTTTGTATTTTTATTATATCTCGATTCTGTAGAAAAGTAAATTATCAATCATATTATTTTTTTCTGTTTTTTAATTTGAATATTTGTAATCGTTTTCATTTAGTTAAGATTTTCTGTTCTATAATTCTTTATTAGACACACAACTTTCTGACCTTTCCAAACATGCCAACAGGAGACAGCTCTTTTCTGCTGTCTCCTGTATTTTTACGGCAGATACAAAATCGGATCGATTGGTTCTCCATTACGGTTCATGGCAAAATAAAGATTGCTTCCCTCTGTGCTGTAATATTTGGTCGGTGCATTAATATATCCGATAATCGTCCCTTTTTCCACAGTATCACCTGCTGAAACAGTCAGATCCGTCAGCTGTCCGTAAATTGCCTGGTAACCGTTTCCCAGTTCCATCGTCACAGTTGTTCCTGTCTCTGCGGTCTCCTCAACTGCAAAAACTTTTCCCGCACATGCCGCCACTACAGGTGCATTCTCCACTGCCTGCACAGCAATTGCCGGATTTAATTTATACTGATCCAATGTAGGAAAATAAGTAGTCTGATCCATACTGTAATCCAGAAGAATATTTCCGTTTACCGGCCATTCTGTCAGAGTATCCTCCGAAAAATCCAATACTGTTTTTACATTTGCTTCTGCTGCCGTTTCCTCTGTCTGTACGGTATTTTCTCCGGAAGCTATTCCATTTGCCGATTCTTCTCCGGAATCTGCTGTTTCAGAAGAAAACTCCTCCATTCCGTCCAGCGTATCATCTTCCCACATCTCAGCCTCTACCAGACTGGTACCCGCATCTTCTGCAGATAATTCCTCTTCTTCTGCCTGAGCCAGCTCATCAGACTCATCGCTTTCCATCACGACTTCCCCGGACGGATTTTCTTCCTTTGAAGATGTCCCCAGCTGAAAAACAGTCAGTCCGATGGCAGCCACTGCAGCCAGCATCACACTGTTGGCTATCACTTTTACGGTTTTACTTTTCATCATATTCTCTTCACCTCTTCTTGAAATCTCTGTTACTATCTATAGGGTGTCCAGAATATGCAAGTCTATTCAATTTTTCTTCCGATTCTTTTCAAAATTCCTGTAATCATTCACGATTCGCTCATTGCAGGTATTAGAGCGTGTTTGAAAATATCCTCATCCATTCACTTTCCGGTGATACAAAAATACCGTTAACTGCTCATATAGCCACATTCCATTGCAGGAAAATAAGCCTCCAGGATTTCCTTCCATGTATTTCCCGCCTTTGCCATTTCATTTCCCCCATACTGTGAAAATCCCAGTCCATGTCCCCGTCCTTTGCACAAAAAACGATATTTTTTTCCAACCTTTTGAATGGTAAAACTGGATGATGACAGCTGCATTCCCTGACGGAAAGCCTCTCCCTCCAGGATATGTCCGTCTGCCAGAAGACTGGTCACATATCCTGTACTGTCCCTTTCGGAAATCTTCAGATTTTCCGGCATCTGTTCCTGTAAAATATATGTACTGTTCAAATAATCCGGTGACTTTTTATCAGCACTGCTGTCCACGGATTTCAAATAAGAATATGTCTCATCATGAAGTACCTCTGTCCCGCTTCTGGTCTGCCCATTACTGACCTCGTGATATGGCACAAGCTTCAGTTCCCCTTCATACAAAAGTACCTGCCCCTTTGTATCCTTTACCGCTTTTTCATAAATTTCATCCGGCAAAACCCGGGTTATCCAGCTTCCGTCATTGTACGAAAAACCCGAGTTTTCCTGAAGGACATCCAGAACTCCTGAAATTTCTTTTTCTGCCCGAAGCTTCCGATAGAGATTAGATCTGGCAATGACCGCCTGACATTTTATTGTTTCCAGTTCATAATCTGATGTAATCTGTTTTGAAACGATTCCCGGCAAAAAAGCCTCCACATCCACAGGTCTGTCCATAAGTCCTGCATCAAGTCCATTGAACAAAATCGTAATCACATAAGGAAACAGCAGAAATATCAGCACACCTGTAAAAAAAGCCGGAATTCTTTTTTTCATACGACATTCCCATATGCGCTTTTTCTTAATATATGGAGAAACCTGTATTTTTATTATCAGATTTGATATTTCCACAAAACTATGCTAGAGTGTGTTTGAAAATTCATTCCCGGAGGAAAAACAATGGCTGCTTTTTTCATCGCCCCTTTTTATGTATTCATAAATATCTATATTGTTCGCTGGATGTTTTTGTGGATGGGTTCCTGCCATTACCTTTTTCAGACACATATTTTCCGAATTGTGTTTGCAGGTGTCTATATTCTGCTCGCCACCTCACTTCTGACAGGATTTCTCATTCAGAAACCGTTATGGCTCCACCGCTTTCTGAAAAACGTGGGAAACTATTTTCTCGGCACCTTCCTGTATATTCTTCTCGTAATCATCACTGTCGATGCGGGACGCCTGATTTTGAAATATCTTTTCCATGTTTCCTGGATTGGTACGCGCATTGCTTTTGTCACCACTGGATTGATCTGTTTTCTTCTTATTCTTTTTCTGAGTGCATATGGAATCATTCATACAACTCAGGTAAAAGTTACCCCTTACGAAGTAACTGTTGACAAAAAAGCCGGCGGAATAAATTCCATGAAAATCGTACTGGCGGCAGACTTACATCTGGGTTACAGCGCCGGTGCCAGACACACAGAACGGCTTGTCAAAAAAATCAATGCCGAACACCCGGATCTCGTCTGCATTGCAGGGGATATCTTTGACAATGAATACGATGCATTTGACCATTCGGGACGTGTAAAAGCGGCTCTTCGTTCCATTGAATCTACCTACGGTGTTTATGCATGCTGGGGGAATCATGATCTGAACGAACCGATTCTGGCCGGTTTTACCTTTGCCAACGATTCTTCTGAACTTGAAGATGAACGCATGAAAGACTTTCTTGATGACTGCGGGATTCATCTCCTGGATGACAGTTCCACTCTCATAGACGGGAAATTTTATCTGGTTGGACGCAAAGATCCTTCCAGATCCAAAAAGCTTCTGGAAACACGAAAAACTCCTGCCCAGCTTACCGAAAAACTGGACAGGAGCAAACCAATCATCTTTATCGATCACCAGCCAAAAGAGCTGGAAGAAATTTCTCAGGCAGGAGCAGATCTTGACCTCTGCGGTCACACACACAATGGACAGATTTTCCCCGGCAGCCTCGCCATCCGCTTTTTCTGGGAAAACTCATGCGGCTATCTGAAAAAAGGAGATATGCACAACATCGTCACTTCCGGTGCAGGCGTCTGGGGACCAAATATGCGCGTTGGTACAGATAGTGAAATTTGCTCCATCACCGTACATTTTTCATCATAATCCTGTCACCCGGCTCTGCCGGTGACAGGGCCGTACATAGAAACAAAGCTTCTTCTGCCCGCCCACATCCGACTCATAAAGCTTCTTCCGCTTTCCCATATCCGACTCATGAAGCATTTTCCTTATTCCCGCATCTGAATCAAATGCAGTGTTTCCATTCCCACACACAATAACCTTATCCCCCGGCACAACAGAAACGCATCCCGGAAGTTTTCTCTGACCCACACAATTACCTGAAAACCAGTTTCCGAAGAATATTCCTCCTTCTCCCGGTAACTTTACTGATTTTCCTCTGTTTTTTCCTGGAATAAGGCTCATCGCAAGACAAATTACTGCACTGATCACCATATGGAAATATTCTTTCAGACACTTCATACAGACCCTCCTTATTACCATGCCTGTCCTGCTCCGGGGCTGCGCATTACCCCTGTTATGCAGGACTGAAATCTACCGCAGATGCAAAAAATCAGACACTCCAGCTTGTCAGATTTTTCACTGCAATAATACTCTATGCAGCCTTTTTTTCCACTAGAACATCGAAAAATATGTGGGATCAGAATTTTGCAGCAATAAAAGCATACGGCCGGATATACTGGATTTTTTTAAAAGTGTCCTCCTCCCTTTCTTTGATATCCTTTTCCTTGGCAGCCTTTTCCTTGACAGCCTTCTCCTTAGTGCACTTTTCCTGAATATCCTTTTCTCTCCCGATACATTTATCCACATCCCCTTCTCTGATATTTTCAATATATCCCCATTCATCCACATTTTTATCCAGAATCATCGGAGAAAAACCAAATCCCATCCCTTCTTCATATTCTGTCACAAAAGAAGAAGCCATAAACAATCTGCAAAAACTTCTGACTGCTCTGTTATTACTATTTGCATAAAAAAACTTTTCAATTATCTCCATGATTTTTTCAAAGTCTTCTTTTATAAACAACGCTGCAGCCTTCCGCTCTGTTCCCCAACGTATTACATAAACAGGTTCATCCTTTTTCAAAGGCAGTTCCAGATAAACATCATACTCATCCGAATCTTCCGACATTTTTTTCTTTACTTTTATCCCCTGTTTTTCCGGTAATTTTCCTTCCAGATAATCTTTCATAAACTTCTTCATGATTTTCTCCCACATAATCCTTCTTAAACTGCTCCATAACTTTCCCTAAGATATCCCGCCTTCGCTTCCCTTACTCCAGATTCACACAAACTATTTATACAATCCTCTCAATCTGATCATACAGGCAGACAAACTTATCCTGATATTGCTGATTACTATGATAATGTCCAAAAAACCATTTATCAAACTTCAACCCTTCCTGAAGCAGTTCATCAAAATATTTTGTAAGAATATCCGGCTTCGCCACCCCCGGAAACATTGCTTCCGCAACCGACTGAGGTGCTTCATGGGTAATCACATAATCCACCTGGTACCCATATTTCTGCAGATTCTGCCTTCCATTTTCCATTTCTGCCTCCGAAGGAAGCTCCTCCGGCCACCAGTTCACACCCTCTACACGGAAACGTTTATCCCGGCTCCTGCGCCATCTTCTGATTTTTCCCATATCCTTCACCGGATCCAGGATTCCATCTTCCACATCATGACTGGAAGCTCCGCCAAAAACAAAAAACGTTTTGCCTTCCAACTCATAAATTTCTCCCCGCATCATATGAAGAATGGAAGGACGGATTTCATGAACCTTTCCACCTTTAAAATTTTCTACCGGAAAGCGGCTGATTCTTGGAAAACATTCATGATTTCCATCTGCAAATACCGTCGTAAAATTCTTTTCATTCAACCATTTTAACCAGTACTTTTCTTCACTGCTTTCTCCTCTGTAATCCCAGATTCCCCCGAAATCTCCTGTTACAATTACCACATCTCTTTTTGTCATTTCCTTTTGTTCCGGAAAATTTTCCGTGGAAAAACGCCTAAAATCACCGTGACAATCACCCTCTACATAAATCATTTCTTTACACCTCCAATGTTTTCGGTAGTGTCTACTTTATACATCCAAAATCGGCTCAACCCCAGTAAAATCAAGGCTTCCAGGGTCTATGAGCCTTTACCTCCCCTTTCTTTTGCTTGATTGACCCAAATTTTACTTCGGGAATCCAGTCAAGGCCGGGCTGAAAGCCCGTTAAATTCAGCCTTGACGGGGTTTCCGTAAGTAAAATAGAATTGCTCAATCCAAAGGAAAAGGAGGTGATTTTTTCATATCGTACTTTACACTACCATGTTTTCTGATACTTCCATAATACCCTTGCAGCCAGACCAGCCCCGAGCACTTCCGCACAGGCCAGCATCCCTGTTGTCTGAAGAAACAAAGCAATTTTTATCCATCCCGGATAAACACCATACGACATATCCATATACTCCATCGAAAAAACCACATCCCAGGGAAGCCATACCATCACAGTCAAAAGGCTGACCCACAGGCATTCATTTCCACGACAAAATGAAAACAGAGCATTTACAGCAAATACCAGAATTTCCCCGACAATAAGAATTTTCCATGATAACTTACACACAGACAGAATTCCAATCCCTCCAAACAACAGCAGGAGCATCCAGAATCCTGCCTGTTCCCATTTCCTTTTTCTCTTTTCTCTCCTTTCTTTTTCCCCTCTTTTTTTTATGTACTGTCGTTTTTTATCTCTCATCTCTGTTTTCCTCTTTCTGTTGTGTGCTGTTAATTTCTTTCAAAATAATCGCACCAAATAACTTTCAAACACTCTTTCATGTACTTTTTAAAACAATAATTTCGCAAATTGTTAATCTACTTATCTTTCAAACAATAGTTTCGCAAATGCTCTGGTACACTTATCTTTAAATCAATAGTTCACAGGCTCTCTGATGTTTTCTTCCCTACATTGCAATCATTGCCAGATTGGCAACCAATGAAACCGGAAATAAAACCTGAAAAAGGAAAATTGCCCGATATACAAAAATCAGTGCATATCCGCTCATTCCCAATTTTGCTCGAATTTCTCTCCTTTTTCTTTTGTTAAACACTGCAATCCGTGCTTTGTCCAGAAAATTGTCTACTCCCAGAATTTCCGAAAAAATAAGCATCCCATCCAGATCTGCTCCTCCAACCAGTCTCCATAAACATATATTACTCATTCCAAGAAGAATATTGCAGATTGCACTCATCATAAAAAAGCATCCCAGCGCCGGAAAACATCTTCCCAGAACCAGACAACAGCCCCCAATCCAGAAATTTGCTTCTACTCCTGCTCCCAGAATCTGGATCCTGTGCCATCTGTTTTTTGAAAGCTGCACATCCAATGCCGCATACGCACCAGGCATAAAAAAATCAAGAAATATTCCAAGTTCAAACACCTTCACTCCATAACTCATAGAAGCGGACCCGTGAGCAATTTCATGAAACAGCATTCCCAAAAGCATTCCCGCGATAAAGCCCATCAGTATTTGAAAATCCACCCATTCCATCCTTTCTACATAACGCCCCATATCTTTCAGAAACAGAAAAAGCCCTGCACATAATAAAGGAAGCCATGTCAGAAGAAGCATCCAGTT
>CAMBAL010000044.1 GCA_945864225.1 uncultured Blautia sp.
ATCTTTCGTAAGAAGATATTCTTCTGATGCAAAGCTTCAATTCATATTCTGATGTTGCAATATGGATTTCAAAATATCTTTCTTATCTGTCCTGGAAGTACTTCAAATCTCTTCTTTTGAACGAACCTCTGAGATAAGCAGTTATATTCTTTCTGATTATGTTTCTTTACACATATCAAAAATCTTTGTATCAGGTTCGTGATAGTTATTCAATATGAGAAATCGTTTCTATACCTTGGATACATTTTCTGTTATTTTCCGGTTACTGATTTTTCCGGATAAATTCTTTTCCTTATTTATCTTGTATCAGGTCTTTCTTGCAGGAAATACGATTCCTATCACTGACTCATATTGATGATTGTCAGGTTATGTTCCCACTGGAATCACCTTTGCCTTTCTTATTCTTTCATCCTTTTCATGGAGCATTTATACTATGAATTGAATGATTTCTTATTTTGTCGTTCTTTGTTTTGATGGGTTTATCATACCACTGCTTTTTCTATTTGTCAATACATTTGTTTATTATTTTAAAAATAATTCGTTTTTATCTGTTATCTCCTGTATTAATGCAGTTATTTGTTTATATAATATATTATTTTCAGATAATTATGCAAATTTATACAGTTATGGGAAAGAATCCTTCTCTGCAGGATTCTCCGCCTGCGGCGAATTGCTTTCGCAATAAAATTCCTCTCTGCCACAGTGTGAACCTGCCCGGAAAGCTTTTTATTAAAGTTAAAGGAAAACGCGAAGTACGCTCCTGTAACTCAAAAAGCTGCCGGCCTGTGATCTTCCATCACCTGCACGGCAGCTTTTCAGACATATTTGCTGCGAATCAAAATTTTATCTTAATCTGCGTTCCGATTATTGTAATTAATCAGACATCCCTTCAGGATGATTTCGCGTTCATCGTCTGTCAGCTCCCCAAGGGTTACCTCAAACTCTGCCAGGCTGCCGTCTTTTACCACGTAACCTTTGATCACATCTGCTTTTTCTGCCACTGCGGTGCGTACACCCGGGAAGAAAAGATAATCCCCATTCTCAAACGGAAGATCTCCTGCAGGAATCAGGAAGGGGAGCATACCCCAGTTGATCAGGTTGGAACGATAACGTTTGGTCGCATACTCATTGGCAATATTTGCCCAGCCTCCGAGAACCTTCTGACAGGATGCAGCCTGTTCACGTGCGGAACCGTCACCCGGTTTTACAGCGAAAATCGTACTTCCGACACCGACATTTCCTTTGTCTGCTTCCGGGAAACGGGTATGAATTGCTTCCATTACAGGCTTCAGTTCCGGAAGAACCTCTACCGGGCAGGTTCCTTCCTGAATCGCCAGCTGAGCTTTCTGTACTTCCTTCGCACGTCCCACATATGCCGGGTCTTTTCTGGAAAGAGTAAACTCTGCAAGCCCCAGAGGATTAGAACGGAAAGAAGAAGTCTCACCGGAAGGAATCAGTTCGTCTGTGGTAGTAACCGGATCATGAATCTCTGAAACAACCTTCAGCACCAGATTCTCTGCCAGCGGAGGCATTTTCGGCCAGTCTTTGATATTCGGTCCAAAGTGAATCTCCACATCCGGATCTGCCACTCCATGGCTGTCAAAGATACGGTTTTCATATATCGTTTTGTCAAAGAAATATTTCTGATTGGTATAGGTTCCTGTGTATTCTTCTGCTGATGTCAGGAATCCTTTATTGGCTGCTGTTGCTGCAATGGAACGGGCATCCATCAATGCAACCGAAGAAATCTGGCCATTCTGCACCTTGGAACCTTCCCGGTTCGGGAAGTTTCTGGTGGTATGACGGATACTGAATGCATTGTGAGCCGGAGTATCTCCAGCACCGAAACATGGTCCGCAGAACGCAGTCTTCACAACAGCACCTGTCGCAAGAAGATCCGCCAGCACACCATTCTTCGCCAGTTCCATATAAATCGGCGTGCTTGCCGGATAAACACTCAGCGTAAACGCATCTGCTCCGATACTTGCACCTTTCAGAATGTCTGCTGCTGCACAGATATTTTCAAAACCGCCGCCTGCACATCCTGCGATAATTCCCTGATCCACATAAAGGTTTCCATCAACGACCTTATCTCTCAATGTGTACGGAATCTTTCCTCCAAGACTTACCTGGGCTCTCTTCTCCACATCTGCCAGAATGTCATCCAGGTTTGCTTTGAGTTCATCAATGGTATAGGTGTTGCTCGGATGGAACGGCATTGCGATCATCGGCTTGATCTCGCCAAGGTCAATCTCCACACATCCGTCGTAATATGCCACATTGCCCGGCTTCAGTTCTTTGTATTCTTCACTTCTGCCATGGATTTCATAAAATTCTTCAATCTTCTCATCTGTCTGCCAGATAGAGGAAAGACAGGTGGTTTCTGTTGTCATAACATCCACACCGATACGGAAATCCGCGCTCAGAGATGCCACACCAGGGCCGACAAATTCCATTACTTTATTCTTCACATAACCATTGCCAAATACTTTTCCGATAATGGCAAGAGCAACGTCCTGCGGTCCGACACCAGGACGCGGTTCACCTTTCAGATAGATAGCAACCACACCCGGCATATTGATATCATATGTCTGGGAAAGAAGCTGTTTCACCAGTTCTCCGCCGCCTTCTCCCATTGCCATGGTTCCAAGCGCTCCATAACGGGTATGGCTGTCAGAACCGAGAATCATTTTGCCGCCGCCTGCCAGCATTTCACGTGCATACTGATGAATAACTGCCTGATGAGGCGGTACATAAACACCACCGTATTTCTTGGCACAGGTAAGACCAAACATGTGGTCATCTTCATTGATTGTTCCGCCTACTGCACAAAGGGAGTTGTGGCAGTTGGTCAGCACATAGGGAATCGGGAATTTCTCAAGCCCGGATGCACGTGCTGTCTGGATAATTCCTACGAAAGTAATATCATGAGAGGTAAGCTTGTCAAATTTGATCTGCAGTTTTTCCATGTTTCCGGAAGTATTATGCGCTTCAAGAATACCATAGGCAATGGTATTTCTGGCAGCTTCTGCTCTCGATATCGGCAGATCTGCATGAGCTTCTTCCACGATATCATGACCATTTACAAGGTAAATACCGCCGTCGTATAATTTCATAATAATCTCCTCCATTCTGTAACAGACGGAATCGTTCCATCCAGAAATAATATGCCCTTTATTATAGTAGATTTCTAAAGAATACGCAATGAGAAATATTGTATGAATAATAATACATTTTCTTTGTTTTTTTATTCCATAATCCTTTCTTTACTTTCCGTCTGAAATCCGCTATACTGAAAATCACTAAATTTCACTTTATGGGAGGTTGATTACAATGTTTCGTTTATGGGGAAAAATCTGGAAAGACAATCATCTGCTCCGGGATACGGTTATCTGTGATGAAACAGAAGATACCCGTACCCACAAGGTTTTTCATGCACTGGAGCAGATCTGTTATGAATTTGATCTTGGGAATCCGATCTGGCTTGACTCTACGGTCACAGAATTCAAGCGCCGTTCCAAAGCCCGGTTCCGACAGGATAATTTTATAGAACAAATTGATTTTGACTATCTGGAAATTCAGGTCCTTGAAGAAGATTAAAAAGAATAAGAGCAGTAAAACAACAGGTGCTCATTAATTTCTTCTGAATCTATTTTGTACCGAAGATACGGTCTCCCGCATCACCAAGTCCCGGACAGATATAAGCATTCTCATTCAGTTCTCTGTCAAGATGGCCCACATAAATCTGTACATCCGGATGTGCCTCATGCAGGCGTTTCAGCCCTTCCGGAGCGGCAATGATAAACATGCATTTGATGTTTTTGCCGCCATGCTGTTTGATATAATCCACTGCTGCCACAGCCGAGCCTCCGGTAGCAAGCATCGGATCCACAAGTACGATCAGACGCTGCTCGATCGGATCCGGAAGTTTGCAGTAATACTCATGAGGTTCATGCGTAACCGGATCACGATAAAGACCGATGTGTCCGATTTTTGCCGAAGGTACCAGTGTTGTAATTCCGTTTACCATACCAAGGCCTGCACGAAGCACCGGAACCACTGCAAGTTTTTTGCCTGCGATCATCGGTGTTTTACATGCTTCAATAGGTGTCTCGACTTCCACATCTTCCAGCGGAAGATCGCGAAGTGCTTCATATCCCATCAGGATTGCAATCTCCTCGATCATTTTACGAAACTCGTTCGTTCCGGTATTTTTATCTCGGATCAGGGAAATTTTGTGCTGGATCAGTGGATGATCCATAATAAAAACGTTCTCCATAACATACCCTCCAATGTTTTGTCTGTTGTATCTTTTACACAGTCAGACATGACTGTTTCCTATATTCTTAGCATAACACAAAAAACGCTCAATAACAACTTTTCATGCATAAATGAATGGAAACCCTTTTATGCATAAATGAATGGAAATCTTTTTGTACATAAATGAATGGAAACCTTTCACGGGATATTTCCGGAAAAATGATATTTCCACTCAGCACACCCTGTTTCTGTCCTCACTGTTCAAAAATGCCCGGATATTTTCCGCAACTTCATCCAGACATCTGGTTCGGGTTTCCACCGGCGCCCAGGCCATATGCGGTGTAATGATCAGCTTCCGGCTGTCCTGAATTTTTGCCAGAGGGTTATCCTCAGCCATGGGCTCCACTTTCAGCACATCCAGTCCTGCTGCAGCAATCAGGTTTTCTGTCAGCGCAGTATAAAGGTCTTCCTGATTGACGATAGGGCCACGCGCCACATTGATCAGAACTGCCTCTTTTTTCATTTTGCGGAAAGCCTCCAGGTTCATGAGATTTTCTGTATAGCTGTTAAGCGGTGCATGAATCGACAAAATATCCGATTCTGCCAACAGCGTATCAAAATCTGTCTGCTCATAATTTTTATCACGGAAATCATAGCGGCTTCCGGAGGCTGAATAGCAGAGAATACGGCAGCCAAACACAGAGGCGATTTCTGCCACCTTCTGTCCGATGGCGCCCATTCCAATGATGCCCCAGGTCTTGCCTTTCAATTCATAAAAGCGTTCCGGAAAGCAGGAAAATGAATTTCCGGCCGCATACTCACCGGACTTAACAAAATCATCATAAAATCTCAGTTTTTCCCACAAATAAAACAGCAGGGCAAATGTATGCTGCGCTACTGCATCTGTAGAGTAGCCGGCTACATTTCTTGCCTGAATTCCACGAGATTTCAGATATTCTGTATCCAGATTATTCGTTCCTGTTGCAGTCAGACAGACCAGTTTCAGATTTCCTGCCCCGGACAAGGTATGTTCATTCATGGGCAGCTTATTTGCCACCAGAATGTCTGCATCTTTCAGACGTTCCGGCATTTCCTCCGCCGTTGTTTTGGGATAGATCACAACTTCTCCAAACTCGTCAAACTGAGTGAAGACCATATCGTCTCCCACGCTTTTTCCTTCTAAAATCACAATTTTCATATTCTGCCTCTGCATTCCGGCACATGCATTTCCGTCTTACAGCCAGAGCGTGTTTGAAAATTCATTCCTGCCAGAAGCTTTCCTCCTTACGTTTCATGCGTGTAAGTATAACAAACTCTTCTGTTTTTGTGAAGCCTTCTTATTTTCACTGCATAAATTCCCATATTTTATGAAACTTTCCTGCCTTTCACTGCATAAATTCCCGTATAATTTCCCGCATGATTTCCTCTTCCTCCGGACTTAGCATTTTGCTGAAATGACTGCCGGTAGCTGCCGTCTGCCGGATACTGCTGGTGATTTTTTCCACGACTTCTTCCTGCAGGACCGGATCTGTTTTTCTGGGGGCCGGAATCTCCTCCACCCAGGTACGGACCTGTTCCACGTAATCCGACAGGGAACTCATCACCAGCTCCTCTTTATAGGCAAAATCCAACGCTGTGCGCAGAAGCAAAAGTCCCACCGGGACTGCGGTTCCCACATATAAATAACGAAGGGGCAGTCCCTCATTCAGGTCCAGTATTGTAACCAGAAACAGAGACAGCCCCAGTAAAACGGTACTCAAAAGCGACGGAATCCATACCAGCAGATTCATCCGGCGCAAAAGCCTGTCCCTTGTTTTCCACAGATTCAGCCATTTCTCTTTCAGGTTTTTGACACCGTTTGTTTTTCTTAAAATTCTTCGGTAAGTAAGGTTTGTGGCAAGCATGACAATAGCTCCGACAGCCCCCAGGGCCGTCATGCAGTAGAGCAGTATCTGCAGCCGCATGATGTTTTCCAGCATATGATCCTCCCTTTCTGTCCGCTTTCTGTCACTTATTATAACGCCGGCGCAATTATGATGAAACAAAAATCGTTCGTCAAATTCTCTTACATATTTACACAGAAATAGAGCGTGTTTAAAAATTGCTTTCCTAATGAATTTTCAAACACGCTCAAGGAGTTCCACTTATCATAAACTGTTATTTTCCTGTAGAGCTACATCTCCTGCAGTGCTTTCACCACTTCTTCAAATTTCATGAAATGGGATGCTTTTACAAGAATCGTATCTCCCTCTTTCACATATTCCGGCAGATGGGAAAGAAGGCTTTCTCTGTCCGACTCATAGATTACTGTCAGCTGCGGATTTTCTGCGGCAGCTTTTTCCGCCATATGGCGGCAGAGATCACCGGTACAGATGCAGACATCAATTCTGCAGTGTGCCGCATGCATGCCCACTTCTTCATGAAGAGCAATCTCATTTTCTCCCAGTTCGCCCATATCTCCCAGAATGGCAACGCGCCTTCCCTCTCCATCCTGAAGAACATCCAGAGATGCTTTCATAGACATGGGATTGGCATTGTAACAGTCATCTACAATGAGAAATTTCTCTGTCTCGATCATTTTGAATCGTCCGCTGATTGCCTCCAGACTCTCGATTCCACGTTTGATTTCTTCATTTGTCAGACCGTAAATTCTACCAACTGCTGCTGCCGCAAGTGCATTATACACCATATGACGGCCCGGCATGGGAACCATCACCTCAAACGCCTCTCCGTACAGATGAATCCTGCAGGACATTCCTTTCAGGCCATGGCTGACAATCTCATCTGCATAAACCGGATAGCAGTCACTCATACCAAAGAATACCGGCTGAATTCCGTGCGCTTCTTTTACAGTACAAAGCTTATCGTCATCCCCGTTCAGAACAATGTGTCCGCCCGGTTTCAAAAAATCAAACACTTCTGTTTTTGCTTTCAGAACTCCGTCTCTGTCACCCAGATTCTCCAGATGGCAGGTCCCGATATTGGTGATTACAGAGGTTTCCGGCCTGGCGATTTTTGCCAGGCGGCTCATCTCTCCAAAATCGCTGATTCCCATCTCCAGAACGGCGATTTCATCTTCATCCCGCAGACGGAATACCGTAAGAGGAAGTCCCAGTTCATTGTTAAAATTTCCCTGTGTCTTCAAAGTCCGGTATTTCTCTTTCAGCACAGATGCGATTACTTCCTTGGTACTGGTCTTGCCCACACTTCCGGTAATTCCCACAACAGGAATCTGCAGCTGCTCCAGATAAAATTCTGCAATATCCTTCACAGCCTGCAGCGTAGATTCCACCAGAATATATGGAAAATCCGCATTCTCCAGAGTTCTTTCTGAAAGAGTGGCAAGAGCTCCTTTTGCCATCACATCCGGAATAAATTTGTGCGCATCCACCCGCTCGCCCACAATCGGGACAAACAGACACCCCTCTTCCACTTTGCGGCTGTCCGTAGTAATCGATGTCACTTCCCTGTATATGGCATCTGCTGCACCAAAATACACTCCGCCGCATACCTTCGTAATATTTTCCAATGTGAGATTTTTCATAATGATATCCTATTCCTTTTCTTTTTACATAAACAAATATATCCAAAAACAAATCACCGGGTGTTTATTTTTTGATATACAAGGGGCATCAAAAGATGCTGTCTGTAACCTTTGATGCCCTGAAAATCATTCCTATCTGCGTATTTTCCTCACAGATATTCTATTCATATTTTTTAAGTGAAACGCGGATCAGTTCTTCGCAGAGGCCCGGGTAATCCATTCCAAGCACCCGTGCTTCCTGAGGAATCAGACTGGTCGGTGTCATACCCGGAAGTGTATTGGCCTCCAGACAGTACATCTCTCCATTCTCAGTCATCATAAAATCCAGACGCGCATAGCCTTCCAGTCCAAGAGCATGGTAACCCTTCACTGCATAATCCTGCATCTTCTTCGTCAGTTCTTCCGAAATCGGAGCAGGACAGGTTTCTCTCGTTGCACCCGGCTTGTATTTGTTCTCATAGTCGTAGAATCCCTCACACGGCACAATTTCCACAATCGGATATGCCTTCCCGTCCACAACAGCAACGGTATATTCGGTTCCGTTGATAAACTGTTCCACAACAACTTCGTTTTCGTAGGAAAAAGCCTGATCCAGAGCATTTTCATACTCTTCCTGAGCATGCACAATATAAACTCCGATACTGGAACCGCCGCAGCAGGTCTTTACCACAACCGGAAATTCCAGGTTCAGTGTACTAAGATCATTGATGCGTGCTTTCTTTTTCATAGATACTCCTATGGGAGTGGGAACCTGATGCATCCGGAAAATTTCCTTGGTAACGCCCTTATCCATTGCCATAGCGCTGCTCAGATAGCCGGTACCCGTATATTTGATTCCAAACAGGTCAAATGCCGCCTGCACTTTGCCGTCTTCTCCATTGGCTCCGTGAAGTCCGAGAAAAACAATATCTGCTTTCTGGCAAAGTTCCAGAACATTCGGACCGAAAAAGCTTCTCCGGGTCTTTTTCATTTCTTCGATCTGATCATTAAACTTCTTCATATAGGCACATGCCCGGTCAACATCATATGTTTCCGGGAAAGGATCCGTCCAGTCCACAGACTCCACTCCGCCGAAAATATCCACCAGCACCGCCTGATGTCCTTTCTGACGCAGAGCCGTGCAGATTCCTGTTCCGGATACAATCGATACATCGCGTTCTGTGCTGGTTCCGCCTGCTAAAACAACTATTTTCATGCTCCCATCTCCTTTATCGCATTTATCTTTCTGATTATTGATAAACAACAACCGGACATCCTACTTCCACCCTCTGGAAAATCTCCTGTGCCTTTTCATATGGTGTGTTGACACAGCCGTGAGAGCCTTCCAGAAGATAAAGATTTCCTCCGAACTGGGTTCTCCATGGAGCATCATGGATTCCAACATTTCCACAGAACGGCATCCAGTAAGTCACATTTGCCTCATAGCCCTCTCCGGTAAGAACTGCCGGAGATTCCTTTGCATCCAGAGCATAGCAGCCGACCGGGGTCTCCATTCCGGAAATATTCGGATTTCCGGTAACAACCGGGGAATCCACCGTTGGATAACCGTCCACATAAAGCACCATTCTCTGGTTCGTCAGATCAATTTCAATATATGTATAACCAATGTCATTCGTATCACGGCTCCAGCCTTCATATGCGTAAATAGGCTCTCTTACCTGCGTATTTCCACTCTCTACTGCTTCCATAAGCGCTTCGGTCTCTTTGGACTGATCAATCGCCCAGCCGTAATCACCGCCTGCAACTGTCACCGTTCTGCCATCATACGTTTCAAATTCTCTGGTACATCCCACTGTATCATATTTGCAGCCAAGTTCATAAACATAGGCAGCTACTTTTTCTTTATTCAGGACACAGTCTCCGTCTCTGATCACCAGCCAGTCTTTGATCACAGAGCGGTCCACTCTTTCTGTCCTGTCTGCAAAATCATAAGTGATGATCACAGAGGTCAGCTGATTGGCCTGTTCACACTGACGGATCAGATTCTCATCATCCCGGTAGACAGAAGGCGTTTTATAACAGCCTTCTTCCTCCAGATCAAGCACAGTCCTGCCGGAAAGCATCGCATATGCAGCCAGTTCCAGTACCTTATCTCTGTCCGGTTCAGAACCTTCCACTTCCGGCTCGATCACAAATTCAGAACCATTGTCGCTGATATAGGCATCCTGCGGGGAAACCGTGTTCTGCATACATTGCAGATTTCCCACTGCCTGATCGAGCATTTCTGCATGATAGGAAGAGGAGGACGTCAGCTCATAGATTTTCTGCTGTCCAAACACCAGGAACCATAGGAAACGATCCTGATTCCGGATGGTTTCCTGCACACTTCCATCCGACCGGTAAGTAAGACCGACCTGCTGTGCAGTGATACTTTCCTGACCGTTTCCGCGGGTACGGATTGCCAGAACATAGGACTCCACCTTTTTGGTAAGCAGGTCTTCTGCTTCCTGTGCTGTCATATAGGAACAATTAAAACCATTCACCTGAGAACCCGGCAAAAAATGTCTGGTAAAATAATATACACCTGCAAAATAAGCAGCAGCTGACAGAATCAGCAGCACACAGATCAGAACGATCACTGCCTTTTTGCCTGTGCTCATTTTTTCCTTTTCCTCAGTCATGAAAACCTCCTTATCTGTTCACCATTCACCCATTCCCGTCAGTCTGCACGCAGATTATTCTCCCAGCAGTTTCTCCACGCTTGCAAGTTTTACACAGAGAACAAACACGTTGGCTGCCTGCTCAAGTTCTTCAAGAGTCGGATAAGTAGGAGCGATACGGATATTGGAATCTTTTGGATCCTTTCCGTACGGATAGGTTGCACCTGCTCCGGTCATCACAACACCGGCTTCTTTTGCCTTGGCAACAATGTCCTTTGCGCAGCCTTCCAGAGCATCAAAAGAAATAAAGTATCCGCCGTGCGGTTTGGTCCACTCGCCGATTCCAAGTCCTCCCAGTTCTCTCTCAAGAGTATCCAGTACCATTTCAAATTTCGGACGGATCAGGTCTGCATGTTTTCTCATATGAGCATGAAGACCATCCAGATCCTTGAAAAATCTTACATGACGAAGCTGGTTCAGTTTGTCATGACCGATGGTCTGGATCTGCATATATCTGCGGAAATCATCCAGGTTGGCTTTGGACGCGGCTACTGCTGCAATACCGGATCCCGGGAAGCTGACCTTGGATGTGGAAGTAAATTTATAAACAATATCCGGATTGCCTGCTTTTGCGCATTCTCCCAGAATTTCTACCAGAAAGTCCTGGTTGTCATCGTATAAATGATGGATGCTGTATGCATTATCCCAGTAGATACGGAAATCCGGTGCTGCAGGTTTCAGGCGGGCAAAGCGCTCTACTGTCTCTTTGGAATAGGTATATCCCTGAGGATTGGAGTATTTCGGCACGCACCAGATGCCCTTGATGGCGTCATCTTCGCTTACCAGTTTTTCTACCATATCCATATCCGGGCCTTCCGGAGACATGGGCACATTGATCATCTCGATGCCGAAGAATTCGGTGATTTTGAAATGACGGTCATAGCCAGGCACTGGACAGAGGAATTTCACTTTATCAAGCTTGCACCATGGGGTATGACCCATCACACCGTGAGTCATGGAACGTGCAATGGTATCAAACATAACATTCAGGCTGGAGTTTCCGTAGATGATAATGTGTTCCGGGTCTACTTCAGACATCTCACCAAGAAGTCTCTTGGCTTCCGGAATACCATCGATCACTCCATAGTTACGGCAATCCACACCTGTTTCGCACTTCAGATCAGTATCACTTGACAGAACATCCATCATTTCCATGGAAATATCCAGCTGATCAGCGCTTGGTTTTCCTCTGGACATATCAAGAGAAAGACCTTTTGCTTTGGTTTCGGCGTACTGCCGGGAAAGTGTCTCTTTGAGAGCGAGAAGTTCTTCTCTGCTCATCTCTGTGTATTTTTTCATAAATTTCCTCCTCGTCAGCCCCGTAAAGCGGCGCTGAAATATTGTTATTGCTATTTTATATTTCCTCTGTATATCTTATACATTTTAGTATGCTAAATTCATGGTTGTCAAGTATTTTATATATCGGTCCATACATCCATATGCCCGGTTTTGCCATTCGTTCCTGTTCACTGCGTTCACAGTAACAACAGGTCTGCTATTTTTCTGTCGTAATCTCTTGCAGAATCCGTATTTTTCCCCTATACTAAAACGTGTTTGGAAATTCCCGACATCTGTCACAAACCAATTTTCAAACACACTCTGATCTAAAATCCGGAGAACCGTTTCTCCGATATTGCAGAATGAAACGTGCTGCTGCCCCTGTCTGCAGCAACTCAAAAATATCTAAATTACAAATAACAGAAAGGTTTATACAAATATGTGGATTGCCGATGGTTGGAAAGAATATGAAGTCATTGATACTTCCTGCGGGGAGAAGCTGGAACGATGGGGCGATTATCTCCTGGTAAGACCTGACCCCCAGGTTATCTGGGACACGCCCAAAACCCACAGAGGATGGAAACACATGAACGCTCATTATCACCGGAGTAAAAAAGGCGGCGGAGAATGGGAATTTTTTGATCTTCCGCAGCAGTGGGATATACACTATAAAGATCTCACCTTTCATTTGAAGCCATTCAGTTTCAAGCACACCGGACTTTTTCCGGAACAGGCAGTCAACTGGGACTGGTTTGGAAATAAGATCCGCAATGCAGGAAGACCTGTAAAGGTTCTGAATCTGTTTGCTTATACCGGAGGCGCAACACTTGCCGCTGCGGCTGCAGGTGCTTCTGTCACACATGTGGACGCCTCCAAAGGAATGGTGACCTGGGCCAAAGAAAATGCCGCTGCTTCCGGACTTGGAGATGCTCCGATCCGCTGGCTAGTGGATGACTGCGTGAAATTTGTAGAACGGGAAATCCGCCGCGGAAATCATTATGACGGAATCATCATGGACCCTCCGTCTTACGGCCGTGGTCCCAAAGGTGAAATCTGGAAAATCGAAGATGCCATTCATCCCCTGATCAAACTGTGTACACAGATCCTGAGCGATGAGCCACTGTTTTTCCTGATCAACTCCTATACGACAGGACTGGCTCCCGCCGTACTGACTTACATGCTCTCCACAGAGCTGAAAAAATATTCCGGCAAAGTGGATTCCCAGGAAATCGGTCTCCCGGTATCCTCCAACGGACTGGTACTCCCCTGCGGAGCATCCGGACGCTGGGAAGCCCTTTAATCACTGTTTACCGGAAAATTCTTCACACAGCTCTTGAATACACTTTTTTTCGGGACTATAATGAGGGAAAAGGAGCGTGATTTCATGAGCAGTGAACATGAGAGCAAAGACCCTTATACCTGTACACTCGCCTACGACCGTAAGGCATGCGGCAATTGTGCCTGTGCCACCTGCTATCAGCAGGAATTCTGCGACCGCTGCAGCAGCTGCCGGGAGCTTTCCCATAAGAAAGAACACTGCAGCCGTTACGAAGGCGCCTATAACTATTAAGCAACTGCGAAACACTGGTATTGGGGACACGAAAGGGATGCCGCATGGCATCCCTTTTCATCTGGATGGAAATTAAAAACAGCCAGAACAAACGTCCTGACTGTCTGCTTTTATGGTCTCTTATTCCCGGCTCAAAATTAACTTTTATCTTTTTTTATCCAACAAAGGCTGAATATTTCCATCACCTGTTTTCTGACATTTATTTTATGTTTTTCCTGCAACGACGGGATGCCTTCATCATCCCATCTGATGTTCATTATTTTTGTGAATTCCTGTAATGGAATACTCTACCCATTCTGCAATATTTACTGCATGATCCCCGATTCTTTCGATATATTTTGCAGTCATCAAAAGATCCAGACCGGCTTTTGCATCAAGGTTCTGCTTGTAAATAAGATCCGCAAGCATTTCTTTCACCTGATTAAATGCGGTATCGACCCGGTCATCGTCACGGATTACTTTCCGGCACAGTTCCAGATCAGATTTTACAAATGCTTCTACACTCTCTGTTACCATATCTACCGTAACCTGGGCCATCTCGCTGATCGTATCCGGTATTCTGACTTTTGTTTTATCGATAAAAAGAGAAAGATCCGCGATGTCTGCCGCCTGATCTCCGATTCTTTCCATATCGGAAATCATCCCTAATGCCGCGGAAATTTCCCGCAGATCACCGGCTACCGGCTGCTGATGGAGAAGCAGATGCATGCAGAGCGATTCCAGCTCTCTCTCCTTTTTTTCAATTTCATGATCTGTTTCAAAAACCATTTTTGCTGTTTTCTGTTCCTGCATCTGAATAGATTCTGCTGACAGTGTAATCGCCTTTTCACAGAGATTTCCAAGTGTGATCAGATGCTTATGAAGTTCTTCCAGCTGACGTTCAAAATGTGTTGGCATATCAACCGAACCTCCCTGTAATATAATCTTCCGTCCTCTTATCCGACGGCATGGAAAACAGCTTATCCGTATTGTCAAATTCCACCACTTCTCCCAGAAGGAAAAATGCGGTTTTGTCAGAAATACGTGTTGCCTGCTGCATATTATGTGTTACCATAACGATGGTATAATCTTTTTTCAGCTCCAGAGCCAGTTCCTCAATCTTGGACGTGGAAATCGGGTCCAGTGCAGAGGTAGGCTCATCCATCAGAAGCACTTCCGGCTGTACTGCCAGAGCTCTTGCAATACAAAGACGCTGCTGCTGTCCGCCGGACATGCCAAGGGCGCTCTTTTTCAGACGGTCTTTGACTTCGTCCCAGATTGCCGCATCTCTTAATGATTTCTCTACGATATCATCCAGTTTTGCTTTGGAACGGATGCCATGTGTTCTTGGTCCGTATGCGATGTTATCATAAATGCTCATAGGGAACGGGTTCGGTTTCTGGAATACCATTCCCACTCTTTTGCGAAGGAGGTTCACATCCATATCCCCGTAAATATCTTCTCCGTCCAGTGTAATATTTCCGGTGATCACACATCCTTCCACAAGGTCATTCATACGGTTCAGGGATTTCAGAAGGGTGGATTTTCCGCATCCGCTTGGTCCGATAAATGCAGTGATCTCTTTTTCCGGAATCTGCATATTGATGTTTTTCAAGGCATGAAACTTTCCGTAATGCAGATTCATATCTTCAATAGAAATTTTCGTTATCTCACTCATCTTTGTTATCCTTTCGCAATTCTGCTTTGGTTATCTCTTCGCAATTCGTTTTGCAATTCTGCTTTGATCATCCCTTTGCAATTCGTTTTGCAATCATACCGGACAATCCGTTAATTACCAGTACGAAAATCATGATCACTACTGCTGTAGCAGATGCCTGATTCATATGCAGACCTTCACTGGACAGAACATACATATGCAGTGCCAGTGTACGGCCAGAGCCCATCAGGTTGGAAGGAACAGCAGCAACTGTTCCTGCTGTATAAAGAAGTGCTGCAGTTTCTCCGATAATTCGTCCGATTGCCAGGATCACGCCTGCCAGAATCCCCGGCACTGCAGAGGGAAGAACAATAGTAAAGATCGTACGCAGCTTTCCCGCTCCAAGTCCAAAACTTGCTTCTCTGTAGGAATCCGGAACTGCTTTCAGCGCTTCCTCAGAAGTACGCATAATCAGAGGAAGTACCATGATTACAAGGGTGCACGCACCAGCCAGAAGTGACATTCCCCACTTCAGAGTGGTTACAAAAAACAGCATACCGAACAGACCATATACGATGGATGGAATACCGGAAAGTGTTTCTGCAGTAATACGGATCAGTCCTACAAATTTATTTCCCTTTCCAGCATATTCCACAAGGAAAATCGCTGCAAAAATACCAAGCGGAGCAGCAATCGCCAGTGATACCACCGTCATAATAAAGGTATTGATCAGAGACGGCATCAGCGATACATTATCCGAAGTATATTCCAGGCTGAACAGATCCGAAGTCAGGTATGGAATACCTTTTGCCAGAATGTAAACAATGAGAAACAAAAGCAATGCAAAGGTAGTAACAGCTGCAAATATGGTCAGAGCAGACAGGATCACAGAACCCGGATGTCTGACTTTTTTGTTTGCCCGTGCAGTAAGGGACATGTCATTTTTTCCATCTGTGCCGGCAGATGCGTCGGCTACCGCTGTATTATTGAGCATTGGAAGACCTCCTGTTCAACAGTGAAAGACTCAGGTTAATAATCAGAATAAATACAAACAGAACCACTGCAGTCGCGATCAGAGCTTCTCTGTGAAGTCCTGTTGCATAACCCATTTCTGTTACGATATTGGCAGTCATTGTACGGACTCCTTTCAAAAGCCCCTGCGGCATTCTGGCCTGATTTCCGGCTACCATGATCACTGCCATTGTCTCGCCGATCGCACGTCCGATACCAAGGACAACTGCTGCAAGAATACCTGATTTTGCAGCCGGAAGCATAATGCAGAAGATACTTCTCTCTTTGGTAGCCCCAAGAGCCAGAGAACCTTCATAATAGCTTTCCGGTACGCTTCGGATCGCAGATTCCGCAGGTCCGATAATAGTGGGCAGAATCATCATTCCGAGAAGGAGAGAAGCTGCCAGCATACTGCTTCCCGTTCCTCCAAAAATCTGACGAATCAAAGGAACAATAAGAATCAGTCCGAAGAATCCATATACGATAGATGGGATTCCGGCCATCAGTTCAATTCCCGATTTCAGCGGCCGGTAAATTTTTGCCGGGCAATAACGTGCCATAAACACAGCTGTCAGAAGTGCAATGGGAACTCCTGTAATGATAGCGCCTGCAGTTACATAAATACTGGCAACGATCATCGGGAAAATTCCAAACTTATCGTTGGATGGCTTCCATGTGGTTCCAAAAAGAAATTTCAATGGTCCGATTTTTGCGATTGCCGGAATTCCGTTTGCGAAAAGAAATACACAGATCAGAAATACTGCGATGACCGATGTAAATGCGGCAATCATGAAAATACATTTCATACCTTTTTCTTTTAAATGTGTCATACTTTTTCCTTTCTTTTTTCTTTTTTGACCGCTGAAACAGGATATGCACAGCAATCTTTTATAATTTAACAGCGCCTGTATAAACAGGCGTTGTTTCTGTCCGGTTTATTTCCTCGAATAATCTCACCCGGTCTGGCATGTCAATTCCGAAAAATATCCGGTCCGCCCGCTTCCCATAGTCTCTTTCCTGCATTCACGGACCAGCATTTTCCTTCCAGACCGCGGGAAACAATTCGAGGCTGGTATACAAACCCAGCCCCGATTCAGTTCCAAAAGCCTGTCGGAATTATTCAGCAAGTGCTTCCCATTCTGTTGTTTCACCTGTAAAGATGGATTTTACCTGCTCACTTGTCAGTTCTTCCAGTTCGTTTGTTGTGTTTACAACTACTGCAATACCATCGGATGCGATTACAGTTGCAGTCAGTCCAAGTCCAGACTCTTCATCTTTCAGATCACGGGATGCCATTCCGATATCACAGATACCTTCTGCTGCGGAATTTACACCTGTAGTGGAATCGCTCTGCTGTACTTCTACAGTTACATTGGAGTTCACACCTTCATAAGCCTCTTTTAATTTTTCCATAACCGGTGCTACAGAAGAAGAACCTGCAACTACCACTTTTCCGGATGCTTCGCCTGCTTCATACGGAGCTGCTTCTGTATCCACTTTGATATATCCGTTGTCTTCGATGATCTGCTGTCCGTCTGCGCTCATGATATAGTTGATGAAATCCTGAGCTGCATCACTGATTTCTTCTCCGGTTACGATGTTGAATGGACGGGATACTTTGTAAGTGCCGTCTGCAACATTTTCTGCTGTTGCCTCTGCTCCATCGATTTTAAGTGCTTTTACTGTATCGTTCAGGGAGCCAAGGGAAATATATCCGATTGCGTTCTCATCACCTGCTACGGTTGTCATCATAACGGAAGTGCTGTTGGTAATGATTGCATCTTCTGTTGTCATATCTACTTTTTCATCGCCCTGTTTTTCTTCAATACCGAACAGTTCGATAAAAGCGCCTCTTGTACCGGAACCATCCTCACGTGATACTACGTTGATTGTGCCGCTTGCTGCAAATGCGGTAGATGCAAATACTGTAGTGCCAAGTAATGCTGCTGTTAAAATACGAACAAGTTTTTTCTTCATGATCAATATTCTCCTCTTTTCTGTCATAGACAATTTGTTTTCTTATTGACAAGAGCCATTATAAAAACCAAAAGTAAAATGCAAAATCTTTTTTCTGTAAAATGTTCGTAAAAAAAGAGCTCTCCGCCGGAGAAATCATGTTCTGCTGTCAGCACCATGATTCACCGGGGAAAGCCCGTTTCTTTATTTGTTAGTCTTCTTCTTTATTCCCTGCGCTCCAGTCATCAGCTGTTCAAAATCCTCATCAGCATCGCTGCCATTCCCACCGAATATCCGCTTGCCGCAAAAATTCCGACTGCTTTTCCATCCGTCACAACCAGAAGAGGCAGTTTGCCCGGATCTACGTACATCTGACGCGCTGTCATTTCCTGGTCTTTGCCAAAGGTATCGTAATAGACCTCCACCTCCGGCAGTGCCTGACGGCAGCTGGACAGCGTGAGATCTGCCAAATCTTCCGGACCGCGTACAATAAATGCCAGCTGATTCTGACATTTCCGGAAATCCTCCTGCATTTCCATCAGTTCATTGAGGATGTGTTCCGTAGGCTCCCGGCTCACCTCCAGCCAGCAGAGAACTCTGCGGCCATTTCCGGGCTCAGCACCGCTTCGTGCCGGATCTGTAATTTCTCCGATCGTCCGTACATTGCCGTCCCTGTCTGTCAGTTCATAATCCGGTATATGGTGTCTGTCCAGCAGATCCGCAAGACATGCCTCCCGCATCTCCAACGCAATCTCACCGTGTCCTCCCTGTTCGATCTCAAAGTCATACCGTCCGGCAAAAATATTTCCCGTAGGCAGCCGGTTGGCAGTCAGAAGCCGGTATTCTCCAGGCTCCACAGCAAGTTCCAGTCTGCCGTTTTCCAGACGAAGCTCCCACAATTTCAGGGAGTGGTAACCATCCTCTTCCAGCTTTGCAAGAGACCAGTTCTGGAAATATGTCCAGTTCACCTCCGGATCTCCGCTCAGAAGTACCCTGGCATCTTTTTCCTGCTCTTTCACCACCCGAACAAACTGTCCGTCTCTCCAGTATTCCAGAGATCCATCCGCTGCATCCATCCGTGCAGGGATTCCCAGAGTTCTGGCGATCGCCACAAACAGGACTTTTCGGGAATTGCTTTCTGCAAAACCGAGTTTCAGGGCAGCCGCCGGCGTCGTGTAGATACTCAGGCGTTCTTTTTCGCTTCTGGAATGGATGGTTGTCTGAATCCAGTTCCAGATTTCTGCCGGATTCTTCCGGAACCTTTCCTGCTGTGCTTCCTCAAAATATTCCAGAATTGCTCTGCGCCATTTGGAAAGAATCTCAAAAGAAACTCTCGGATTCCATACATAAGATAAGAAAATTTCCCGCGGATACTGATTTTCATAAATCCTGGATTCTTCATAATGTTCCTTCAGTATTTCCGGATCCGCATCCTGACGGTCTTTTTCGGAAAGCACCGCCATATATTCTGCCGCTTTTTTTGGCTCATCCGGCAGAAAACTGCCAACCCAGAGAGGCTTCCAAGCTTCTGTTTTCTTTTTGCGAAGGATGGCGGCTTCTTCCACACGGCGGCTGTTTTCTTCTTCCTGTTCACGGGAGGCGCGTCTTGACTCCACAATCGAATCAGAAGGAGCAATCATATCAAAATCAACCCACACATCCTCTGCTTTTTCTTCTGCAAGAACACAGAGACAGATATCTTCTTCTTTTGTATTAATCAGGCATTCGCCGATCTCTCCCTGGAAACATGCCGTAATATGAAGGCTTCCCAGACCGGTTTTCAAAACAGCCTTACCTTCCTTATCTGTGACCATCTTTGCCACAGGACTGAATTCCGAATAATTCAGAACCTCTGCAGTGACTGATGCCCCTTCCACCGGACAGCCATCCAGATCTTCCACACAAATCGTAATGGTTCTGGTATCCGCATAACGGGAAAGCTGATTCTGCAAAACGGTAATTCCCTCGCGTCCCACTTCCTGTTCCTGGCTCTCATTGCTTCCAAAGCAGCGGGAATGTACCATCATAGCCCGGGAAGCAGCATTGGTAAACCATCCTTTGTCCAGAATTGCCTCCGGCTCACAGGCACCAAGATAATGCCACTGTCCCTCACACCAGACTTCCACCCACGCATGGTTGTCATCACAATGAGCCCAGAACGGCGCATAAACCTGCCGTGCCGGAATGCCCACACTTCGCAGGGCACTTACTGTAAAAACGGATTCCTCCCCGCAGCGTCCATATCCTTTGCGGTACACATCCAGCGCAGAGCTTGTCCGTTCATCGGTTGACTGATAAGTCGCTTCCTGGGCACACCAGTAATTCACTTCCAGAATGGCATTTTTCATATCCATTCCTTCTATTCTTTCTGCCAGTTCCTTCCGGAAAAGCTTCCTGCACGGCTTGATTTCTTCCTCGTTGATCCGATGGAATAACACTTCTCCAAGGAACATTTCTTCTGTAATTTCTTTACAATAAGGTGAATTTTCCCAGAGCCAGACTCCCTGTTCGGCAAAATCCAGAAACGTATCAAACGAATAATTTCCAACATCGCTGTATGGCATATTTGCATACAGATATTTCATGGCAAGTGCTGTATCGTCATCCAGCAAATCTATTTTTTTCCGGATTTCTTCAGATGGACCGGGCAGATTCTGACAGAATTTCTCAAAATCCTGAACGATCCTGTTCCTGCTGTTTTCCAAAAACATGTAATTTCTCCTTTTCCTGTTTGTCATTTTCAATACAACTGTACGCCTGCTGACTCCAGTGTTCCCACTGCCGCAGGGTCCGGTCTTTCATCTGTAATGATTCCGTCGATATCATCAAAATGGGTAAATTTATAAGAATCATTGAAATAAAACTTATCTTTCTCCATCACTACATACGTATGCCGGCTGCTGGAGATTGCTGCCTTTTTGGTCAGTCCGTCCTCCACACCAAAGGTGGTCACAGAAAGGTCCGTCATATCCAGTCCGCATGTCCCGATAAACGCCCGGTCAAAGCTGTACTGCTTGATCACCTCAATAGCCGCAGATCCCATAAACCCATTCACAGTCCGATACATGATTCCTCCGGTTCCCACTGTGGTGATCATCGGAGAAGCGGCCAGAATCTGAAGAATATCGATCATATTGCTCACAACAACCAGTCGTCTCCCTGAATCTGCCAGCAATTTCGCAAGTTTGATATTGCTGGTGGAAATGTCGAGAAAAATCGTCTCATTATCTCTGATCAGGCTGAACGCTTTCTGTGCAATGATATCTTTTTTTTCTTCATTTACCGTCCTGCGGTCAATCACATCCCGATCCAGAGGATAATCTCCGGATAAAATAGCTCCGCCGTAAGTACGCTTCAGATGACCGGCTTTCTCCAGAGTCTTCAGATCCTTACGGATACAGTCTTCTGTCACATGAAACTCCTCACTGAGAGAGCGCACCTTGACCTTTCCGTATTCCCTCAGCTTCTGTAAAATAGCTTCCTGCCGTTCTTCTGTGAACATTTGCTCACCCCCATTCATTTATAAAAAAGCAATCTTTTTCTCTCTGATTTTAACCTAACATACATTCCACTTTTTGTCAATTTATGATATTATTTCGAATTATTTTTTATTATTTTGTATTATATTTCATATGAGAAAATGAGAGGCACGCTCCTGTAATAGAAAAAAGT
>CAMBAL010000045.1 GCA_945864225.1 uncultured Blautia sp.
TATACAGGTAAATCCACGTTATTACAAATGTGAGGTCACTTCATATTATCTAATACCCCTGCAGAAGGCACCGGAACCAAAGGTATGTCTGCCCGGCCCTCAGGGGCTCTCTTCCGCTGTCAGTTAGCGTTTCACTGGAAGAGAAGATGAAAAATCCGGGAAGAGATCGTAAATCGGATATTTTTATAGAACGTTTTGCATCAGGAAAATGTCGTTGTTAAGGTGAAATTAGCTTTTAACGTCTATGCTTTTTCGCAACAAAATGCCATTTTGTTTTCGCGGCATGGGAACTATAGCCATTGCAATTGACTGAATGTAACAGTGGCGGTATGGACTATTCTTTTCGAACTGGACATACGAGCAAATCATTTGTCGATTTAAAACCCATGAATCCATATCTTTCGTTTCCAATTCCCTCCCGGATTTTTCAATCCATAACTTCCCGTGAAACGCTAACTGTCTGCCGCAGCCCCTGGAGGGGTTCCTCTTTCGCGTACGGTTTTTCACATCACACTTCACAGTGTTTCGCACTGAACCAAAGTTCCGGAGAAAACCATACGCATAGTAAAACTCGAAGAATTCTCACATACAGTAGCTGAACTAAAGCCTTCTTTAATCTATAATATCGCTTGGGCGAAAAAGCAGATAAATGCAGCGTATCATCCTCTGATAAAAATAACTCTGCGATCATATTGTAAATTCACAATTATGATCAATATTTTTGAAAACTACTTGAGCTTTGCAGAAAAATGTGATATGCTAGGGAAAATTGAATAACGAAAACAACAGGTGACAGATTTTGTTCAGATAAAATGGACAATTCATGTATAATAGGGAAACAGGTGAGAATCCTGTACGATCTCGTCACTGTATTTAAGGAGTACAAGACTATGTGAATGGACACAGTCACTGGGAAACCGGGAAGGCTGTCTTGTATGTAGAATTATAAGCCAGGAGACCTGCCTGTTGTTGGTACGGGAACATGATGTTTCAGATCACGAGTAATTGATTGTACCGAGTGGAAGAGCATGAATCTGTTTTTCCTGATACGATCCTTTTACCTATGGTGAGAGGATTTTTTTTATATCATAAGAAAATACGAAGCATTTTCCTGTAATATAAAAAAATCCTTCTGGTGGGATTCTTTTTAATACATTATTTGATGTACTGGAGTATAGAAAGGTGAAATGGAGATACTTTCACAACTTGTAGGACAAGATGAAAATATCTGCTCATGTTGTCGTACCTTACAAAATTGCTGATGCAAAATTTGAACATACATCAGAAACATTATTTTTCTCACAGGTAAGGAGGAGACAAAACATGAGAAACAAAGCATTTAGAGCACTGGCATTAGGACTTTCTGCAACTACCCTGATGATGATGGGAACTGTACCGACTTTTGCAGAGGAAGAAACAGCTGTAGAGGCAGAGGCTGATACTGAGGAAACAGGAGAAGAGACAGCAGAGGAAGGCGCAGACGCAGACCAGGAAGCAGCTGACAATGTTGCAGCACTGATCGATAAGATTTATGTTCAGGAAAGAACGGAAACTACAGATGAGGACTGTGTAGCTGCAAAAGAAGCCTGGGATGCTCTGACAGATGCTCAGAAAGAACTGGTAGAAGGCGAAGAAGCAAGCCCGGATTATTTCGGACTGGATACCGGTGATGCGTCTGCTGATGATGCACTGAACCAGGATGAAATCGGTGAAAATGAGCTTCTGGTAGTAAGCTTTGGTACTTCCTATAATGACAGCCGTGTAGAAGATATCAAAGGAATTGAAGATGCTCTGAAGGAAGCTTATCCGGACTGGTCTGTAAGAAGAGCATTCACTGCACAGATTATCATCAACCACGTACAGGCAAGAGATGGTGAGGCCATTGATAATATGCAGCAGGCACTGGACCGCGCAGCAGCAAATGGTGTTAAGAATCTGGTAGTACAGCCGACTCATCTGATGCATGGTGCAGAGTATGATGAAATGACAGAAGCTCTGGAAGAATATCAGGATCAGTTTGAATCAATCGCAATTGCAGAACCTCTTCTTGGTGAGGTTGGCGATGACGCAACTGTCATCAATACAGATAAAGAAGCGGTAGCCAGGGCTGTTACAGATGCAGCAATTGCAGACGCAGGATATGAAAGCATGGAAAAAGCAGCAGAAGATGGCACTGCATTTGTATTTATGGGACACGGAACTTCTCATACAGCAAAGGTAAGCTACAGCCAGATGCAGACACAGATGGATGAACTGGGATTTGCCAATGCATTCATTGGTACTGTAGAGGGTGAACCTGAAGATACGGCATGTGAAGCAGTCATTGACAAAGTAAAAGAAGCCGGATACACAAAGGTTATTCTTCGTCCTCTTATGGTAGTAGCAGGTGATCATGCAAACAACGACATGGCAGGTGTTGAAGAAGATTCCTGGAAGAGCTTGTTTGAGGCATCCGGAAATTTTGACAGTGTAAATGCTCAGATTGCTGGTCTTGGAAGAATTGATGCAGTAAAACAGCTTTATGTAGACCATGCAAAAGCAGCAATCGATTCTCTGGCAGAGTAAAGGAAGTTGTTATAAGATGCTGCGGCTGTTTTCTGATAAAGATACCGGATAGGAGAACGGTCACATAATGAGAAAATACGACTGTGAACAATAAAAAATACTGCCCGGAATCAATCTGCTGATTTCCGGGCAGTTGTTGTAGGAGGATAAATGAATGAAAAGAAGATGCGTGATGTTGTTTACTGTATTTGCTGTGTGCATTTCTGCTGTAACGGGAGGTTATCATACTGTTCTGGCAGAAGATGCTCAGGAAGAAACTGCGGAAGTATCTCCGGAGGAGACGGAAGAGGCAAAAGCGGAGGATGGTGTATTGGAAGACGGTGTTTACAGTGCGGAATTTGATACAGACAGCAGTATGTTCCATGTAAACGAGGCTAATGAAGGACGGGGCATTCTGACTGTAAAAGATGGAAAGATGACTCTGCATGTAAGCCTTGCTTCGAAAAGTATTGTGAATCTTTTTGTCGGACTGGCAGAAGATGCACAGAAAGATGGGGCAGAGCTTCTTAAGCCGACTACCGATACCGTTACATACAGTGACGGAATCACAGAAGAAGTGTATGGCTTTGATATCCCGGTCCAGGCTCTTGATGAGGAATTTGACCTGGCATTGATTGGGACAAAGGGGAAATGGTATGACCATAAAGTCAGCGTTACAGATCCCAAGCCGGAAGAATCTGCGGAGACAGGGGAAGCAGAATTTCAGGAAGAACTGAATCTGGAAGATGGAATCTATACAATTGAAGTCAAAGATTCAAAATACAGAGTAATTGAGTCAGGAGAAGAAAAATGAAAAGAAATTCCAGAAAGTTCCTGGCGCTGTTTCTGACAGCAGCGGTGTCCATTACTCCGGCAGCTTATTCTTATGCTTCGGATCAGGAAGTAACTGCTGAGGAAAAACAAACACAGGAACAGAATGAAAAAACAGAAGGGACACAGATCAAAAGTAATACATCCGTTGAGGGGAGTAATGCAGAGGAAGCTTCCGTAGATCAGGACGATAATACCGAAAAAAATACCGCAGAGGATTCGAAAGAAAAAGAAGATTCAGCAGATACAGACAGTGAAAAAGACGATAAAGAAAAGCCTGATTCTGCGAATGAAACATCGGAAGCGGAAGAAAATAATGATGCGGATGAAGAATCGGAAGCGGAAGAAAATAATGATGCGGATGAAGAATCGGAAGCGGATGGAAATAATGCAGCGGATGAAAAATCGGAAGCGGAAGGAAATAAGGAAGAGGCGGCGGAAGAAGCCGGGAGTGCGGATACCCCCATGCTTCAGAGCATTGTTGTCGATGATGCTGTATATGAAGACGGAGATTACAACATTGACATTACCAGTTCTTTCCGTATGTTTCGAATTGCAAAAGTAACCGCAACGGTAAGTGGTGAAAAAATCACAGTTACTCTTGACAGTGCCAATGCAACGTATGACAGGATTTATCTTGGATCTGCAGCCGATGCGGAAAAGAGCAGTTTTATTCAGGGAACCTCTAATGGAGACGGATATCGTTATGTTTTTGAGCTTCCTGTTGAGAAAATGGGACAGACGATTACTTTTGTTCCCGGAAAATCAGCAGACGGAAGCTGGTATACAACCAAAGAATGTTTCCTGACGGTTCCGAAGGTTATGACAAAAGATGAGACAGAGCCTACACCTGCGCCCACCGTGGAGCCTACGCAGGCACCAACCCCTGTTCCAACAGAAGCACCTGATCCGACTCCTACGGAAGCACCCTCCATAGAACCGGATGCATCTGTGGACGATGCGGGAATGAAACTGGAAAAGGAAGACGGAAACGAGTTTAAGATGTTTGTCATTACAGATTCTTCTGCAAAATTATATGGGGATCAGATTGAAGTGACCATTTCTACAGAAAAGCAGAACTATGATAAGCTTTATCTGGGAAGCTATACAGACGAAAATAAAGAAAATATCATTACCGGTGTGCCGAATGAAAAAGGTGGTTACACCTATACCTTTACCGTCCCTGCAGAGAAAGGTGGTCAGAAGGTGAACGTTGCAATCTGTGCTCTGTCCAGCGGCAACTGGTATGCCAAGGGGGAACTGACGCTTACCATTCCGGAATTGACAAAAACGCCGGAAGAAACACCAACTGTAACTCCGGTACCGACAAAAACGCCGGAAGAAACACCAACTGTAACTCCGGTACCGACAGAAGCACCGACTGTGACACCACAAGCAACGCCGACACCTGTTCCTGCACAGAAACCGGAAATACTGGAAGATGGAAAATATACGGTTAATGTAGAATCCAGTTCTTCTATGTTTCGTGTAGTAAACTGTGAACTGACATCCCAAAAAGGAAAAATGACAGCGGTTGTTACTCTCAGCGGTGTCGGATATGATTATCTGTTTGCAGGAACTGCCGCTCAGGCCGCTGCAGCCGGAGAGTCTTCCTGGGTTAAATTCAAAGAAAACGAAGAGGGACAGTATACATTCCGGATTCCGGTCAGTACTCTTGATGAGGGAATCAGCATTGCAGCACATTCCGTAAAAAATGATACCTGGTATGACAGAACTCTTACCTTTAAAACAGAAGGCATGGTAAAAATTGATACCGAAAATCCGGAGAAACCGGTTACTCCAACTGCAGCACCGACACCTTCTCCAACGCCGGTTCCGGATGATAAACCGGAGAGTGAATCCGCACACGAATCCGATCTGAGCGGTTCCACATCTGCAGTGGATAATTCCACAAGCCTGCCGGATGGTGTGTATACTCCGGATCGTTTCACCTGGTCAGGAGGAAGCGGACGTACCAGTATTTCCTGCAGTAAGGTAACCATCAGCGGCGGAAAAGCGTATGCAACGATTTCCTTCAGCAGTACATCTTTTGTCTATGTAAAGGCAGCCGGAAATCAGTATACAGGAGCCGGAACGTTTACCATTCCGGTAACATTGAATCAGAATAATACGATTATCGGTATGACTACCAAGATGTCCGTACCTCACGAGATTACTTATCATATTTTTGTATATCTGGCAGGTGCTGATAAAAAAGGAACGGACAGCACAGATTCTTCTAATCCATCTTCCGAGGACAGTATGATCTCTACCGGTAATCTGAAGCTTGATGAAACGGCACCGGAAATTATCGGTCTGAATCTGGAATCAGAAGAGAAACTGGAATATGCGGAATATTTTAAGATTTTCCATTATGAAAATGATATTACTCTTCTGGAAATTGATATGGTAAGTGATACCGAACGTACCGCAGAAACTCTGGAGGATACAGAACGGGATTCCACTGCGGCTTCTGATGTTTCAGAAACAGAGGAGCAGCATGCAGAAGACGGTTCTTCAGAAGAAGCTGCCACAGCAACTGATACAACAGAAGAACTGTACAGCGGAAATGTAGTAAAATATCTGATCGTTCCGGAAAATCAGGAAGTACCGGCAGGACTTGACAAGGATACCATTATTGTGAAACAGCCGCTGGAGAAAGTTTACAGTGCATCTGAGGCAGGCAAGGATATCCTGGAACAGCTGAAACTGCAGGATTTCATCGCTTTGGAGGGTGATTATACAGATATGGAATTCCGTGACATTATTCAGAAGGAATGTGATCTGGTGATTCTTCCGGCAGATGTTCTGAAAAGTGAAGAGGGAGAGCAGATTCTGAAGGAAACGGCCCAGAGAATGTCACTTCTTGATATCCCGATGATCGTGGACCGTTCCGAAGACGAAGAGAATGACATGGCAAAAGCGGAATGGCTGAAAGCGTATGGTGTACTGTTTGATTGCAGTGACCTTGCAGCAGAACTGATCAGTGAAGCGGAATAATCAGCAAAGAAGAATAATCAGTGAAGAAAAATAAGAAACAGGATTTTAAGCGAAAGCTGCTGTAATGGCAGCTTTCCTGATGCCTTGTTTCTTAAATAACGATGTACTGGTAATCGGAGATGATAAAAGAATGAACAGGAAATACTTAACGAAGAAAATTCTGGCAGCTGCGACTGTTACAGTAATGATGTTTGGAACAGTACCGTGCCAGTCAGTATGGGCGGAGGAAGCCCCGGAGATTGATGGTCTGACATTTGAGTCAGAGATGCCGCTGGAGTATGCGCAGAAATTTAAAATATACAATTATTCAGATGATTACCGGCTGCTGGATATCAATGATGGAACACAATATCTGGTGGTTCCTGAGGGAAAGGAAGCCCCGGAAAATCTGGACAGTGATATCACTGTTCTTCAGATGCCTCTGGACAGAGTTTATCTGACCGCTACTTCCGTAATGTCTCTGTATGATTCGCTGGATGCGATTGATCAGATCCGCCTTTCCGGAACACAGGCAAACGGCTGGTATATTGATGATGCAGTCAGCGCTATGGAAGCGGGAGATATCCTTTTTGCCGGAAAATACAATGAACCGGATTATGAACTTCTGATCAGTGAAGACTGTGATCTGACCATTGAATCCACGATGATTTTCCATTCCCCGAAAGTCAAAGAGATGATCGAGGATCTGGGAATTCCGGTTCTGGTGGAATATGCCACCTATGAACCGCATCCTCTTGGAAGAGTGGAATGGATCAAGCTTTATGGCGTTTTGACAGGAAAAGAGCAGGAAGCAGAAGAACGTTTTGAAGAACAGAAGGAAATCGTGGATGAAATGGGTAATTACCCAAATACCGGAAAAACAGTGGCTTATTTTTATGTGAGCAGTGACGGAAAAGTAGTTGTCAGGGATTCCAGTGATTATATTGCGCGCATGATTGAAATCGCAGGAGGACAGTATATTTATACGGACCTGATCAATGAGGAAAGCTCTCTTTCTTCTGTGAGCATGACTCTGGAAGAATTTTATAACAATGCAATTGACGCGGATTATCTGGTCTATAATGCGACCATTGACAGCCCGATTTCTTCCATCGACGATCTTCTTGCCAAAAGTGAATTGTTTGCAGATTTCAAAGCGGTAAAAGAAGGGAATGTCTGGTGCAATGATAAGAAAATGTATCAGTCTGTTGACCGGATCGGCGATGCAATCAGGGATTTTCATCTGATTTTGACTAATGGAGATGAAAGCCGGATGACTTTTATGAACAAAGTGAACTGATTTTTGCGGCAGAGAAGAGATAACAAAGAAAAGATAGGATAGACACGGTTATGAAAAGTAAGAATGAGATATCATCCGGGGTAACAAGTTTTCATATGGAAAATTTCAAAAGGCGCACGCGGTATTTTATAGTTTTTGCATTGCTGGCAGCGGCTTTTTTTATCATTATTGTGCTGAACATCAATACGGGAACGGTACATATTTCTGTTCCGGATGTGCTGCGTATTCTTTCCGGAAAAGTCAGGAATGAGACAGAATACAATATCATATGGAAGATCAGGCTGCCCCGTATTTTTATGGCGGCAATTCTGGGCGGAGCGCTTTCTCTGTCTGGTTTTCTGCTGCAGACATTCTTTGCCAATCCGATTGCAGGACCTTTTATATTGGGAATTTCTTCGGGAGCAAAGATGGTGGTTGCATTGATGATGATCGTGTTCCTGCAGTATTTCCAGTCGTTTTCTTCGTTTACAATGATCGCGGCTGCATTCCTGGGATCTATGCTGTCCATGGGATTTATTCTTCTTGTCTCCAGGAAGCTGAAGAATATGGCAACACTTCTGGTAGCCGGTACCATGATTGGTTATATCTGTTCTGCGGTGACGGATTTTGTAATTACATTTGCGGATGATTCGGATATTGTTAATCTTCATGGATGGTCCCAGGGCAGCTTTTCCGGTATGAACTGGAGTAATGTCAGGGTTTCTGTTGTGGTTGTTGGAATTTGCTTTGCCATTGTATTTCTGATGTCAAAGCCGATCGGAGCGTATCAGATGGGAGAATCCTACGCACAGAGTGCAGGGGTTAATATTAAAGTGTTCCGGATCAGTCTGATTCTGCTTTCCAGTATTCTCGCGGCATGTGTAACTGCATTTGCGGGACCGATTTCCTTCGTTGGAATTGCAGTTCCGCATCTGGTAAAAATGGGACTCAAAACTTCCAGACCGATTGTGGTGATCCCGGGGGTTTTTCTCGGCGGAGCGGTGTTCTGTATGCTGTGTGACCTGATCGCACGAATGGCTTTTTCACCGTTGGAACTGAATATCAGTACAGTTACTTCGATATTCGGTGCACCGATTGTGATTATTATGATGCTGAGAAAACAGAAAGGAAAGCAGGTATGACAGACTATTATTTTCGTACAAAAGATCTTGCCGTCGGATATCATAAAAAGGTCCTGATTCATGACATACAGCTTGATATTGAACGGGGAGAAATTGTGACTTTGATCGGTCCGAATGGTTCCGGGAAATCAACGATTCTGAAAAGTATTACCCGTCAGCTGCAGATGATTGGGGGAACGGTCACTATTGACGGAAAAGACCTGAAATCTCTTTCTCATAAAGCACTCTCGCAGCAGATGGCAGTTGTACTGACGGAACGGATTAAGCCGGAGCTGATGACCTGTCAGGAAATAGTGGCAACCGGAAGATATCCATACACTGGCCGTCTGGGGATTCTTTGCCGTGAGGATGAGGATAAGGTGGATGAAGCGATGCGGGCGGTTCATGCACAGGAACTTGGCAGCCGGGATTTTAACGCCATCAGTGACGGACAGAAGCAGAGGATTCTTCTGGCACGTGCCATCTGTCAGGAACCGGACATTATTATTCTGGATGAGCCGACTTCTTTTCTTGATATCCGTCATAAGCTGGAGCTGCTTTCCATTCTGAGAAGTATGGCAAAAGAGAAAAAGATCACAGTGATCATGTCTCTCCATGAGATCGATCTTGCGCAGAAAATCGCAGATAAAATTATCTGTGTAAAAGGGGAAACGATCGCTCACTTTGGACACCCGGAGGAAATCTTTAAAGAGGAAATCATACGTGATCTTTATGAGATCAACAATGGGTATTATGATCCGGTGTTTGGAAGTATTGAATTACCGAAACCGGAAGGAAAAGCGGATGTTTTTCTGATCACAGGCGGTGGAACCGGCATACCGGTATTCCGAAAACTGCAGAAAGAAAATGTACCGTTTGCAGCTGGTATTTTGTATAAGAACGATGTGGATTATCGTGTGGCAAGGGAATTGGCAGAAGAGGTCATTACAGAAAATCCGTTTAACGAAATCAGTGAAAGTTCTTATCAGAAGGCACTGGATGTCATGAAAACATGCAGCAGAGTCATCAATACCGGAGTTCCCATCGGCAGCTGTAACCGGAGATTGGAGCACCTGCTCAGGGAAGCAGAACGGATGGGAAAACTTGAAGTTATGTAAATGAAAAAGAAGCACAGAATTATGATCATTCGTATCGATGCCAGATGCGCTAAGTATCATAATTCTGTGCTTTTTAGGATTTCGGGAGCACAAAGTGTAAAGAAATCCGTGTATTCGATGGGGCAAAATACCTTTTGCCTCCATCCTCATTGTATTAAAGCAATTTTCAAACAGGTTCTAAAGTGATTTCCAAGCAGGTTTTACATTATACGTCTGCTGTTTTATTCTTCTGCAGGGGATGCTGAAGAATTCTGAACCCTGCAAATTTCTGCATTTTTCCATGGACCATTATGGTAGAAGAATACAGAAAGTGCAGTGGCAATGCTCCATCCGATCGGCCATGCACACCAGATTCCTGTGGCCTTAAGTGCTGTTTTTGAAAGGAAAATGGCAAGCACGACACGCAGGATCAGATCGGTGAATGTGGATACCATAAACCGGTTCATGATGCCTGCACCACGCAGAGTACCGTCTGCTACCAACTTGGCTGAAACAACGAAATAGAATGGTGCAAGAATCCGAAGGAATGTGATTCCCGTCTGTACAGCGGTACCTGTGGGTGAATCCATAAAGAGGTAAAGAAGCCACCGTCCGCCAAGGAAATAAAGCAGGCAGAGAGGCAGGCTCAGAAGCCATACAAGCTTGATTCCTGCACGAAAGCCTTCTTTGACTCGTCCCGGTTTATCGGCTCCGATGTTCTGGGCAGTATAGTTGGAGATACCATTACCGAGGGTAGTGAAGGAAGTAATCACAAGATTATTGAGCTTTACCGCGGCAGCGTACCCTGCAATGACACTGGCACCGAATCCATTGATGACGCTCTGAATAATAATATTTCCTGCGGAAATAAAGCTTTGCTGCAGAATACTCGGTATGGCAATGGATGCTACCTTTTTGAGAATCGGCAGAGAAAAGAGAGGTACATGTCCGGTGGCTTTAATGGATTTCAGGCGGCGCTGCACTACTGCAACGGCAAGGATACAGCTGATTCCCTGGCACAGGAAAGTTGCCCATGCAACACCTGCCACGCCCATATGAAGGGTGGTGACAAAAAAGATATCCACTGCAATGTTGACTGAGGAGGAAGCCGCGAGGAAAAGAAAAGGTGTGCGTGAATCTCCCAGCGCAGAGAAGATACCTGTGGCAATATTATAGAAGAACATGAAAGGAAGTCCCCACATATATATATCCAGATAAAGCTGTGAATCGCTGAGAATTTCTGCCGGAGTATTGATAAGATTCAGAAGCTGCCGACATCCGAGAATACCGAAAACCATCAGCAAAAAGCAGAGAACAGCACTGGAGATCATGGAAGTATAGACTGCGGTTTTCATTCCATTGAAGTCTCTGGCTCCGAAAAACTGAGATACGATCACAGAGCATCCGATGTTGCATCCAAAGGCGAATGCAATAAAGATCAGAGTGATCTCATAGCTGTTTCCTACAGCGGCGAGGGCGTTTTCTCCAATGAATTTGCCTGCGACAAGACTGTCGGCAATGTTATAAAGCTGCTGAAAGATAATGCTGCCAAAGAGAGGCAGACAAAATTTCCAAAGTACATTTTCCGGTCTTCCGACCGTAAGATCCTGGTTCATGGTTGGTAAATCTCCTTTTTGTTTTTTCTATCCTGTGGTATTATACTGATTATAAAGTAATATGTAAAAAGTATATTTCATATATCAGCTATATCAAAATAATATGACTGGAGGACATGAGATATGGCGGTGACTTATGATTATTACCGGATCTTCTATTTTGTTGCAAAATATCGCAGCTTTACGCGGGCTGCACATATTCTGATGAATAGTCAGCCTAATATCACAAGGGCGATGAATAATCTGGAGCAGGAACTGGGCTGTACGCTTTTTCTGAGATCCCACAGAGGAGTGACGCTGACTCCGGAAGGGGAAAAGCTGTTTGCCCATGTGCAGATCGCTCAGGAACAGTTTCAGGCTGCAGAAGCGGAGCTTGCCAGTGATAAAGCGTTGCAGAAAGGACATGTTTCTCTGGGGGTCAGTGAGATTGCCATGCATTGCCTTCTTCTTCCTGTTCTTCGAAAATTTCACCTGACTTACCCCGGTGTACATATTCGTATTACGAACTGTTCTGCGCCTCAGGCAATCAATGCCGTGAAAAGCGGGCAGATGGAATTTGCAGTAGTAACTATGCCGGAAGAAATGGATAAAGCAGTGCGTAAACTGCCGCTTGCGGAGGTTCAGGATATTGTAATAGCAGGAGAGCAATTTGCCGGATTGCGGGAAAGGACGCTTAGTATTGAGGAAATAACGGAGTATCCTTTGATATGTCTGGGAAGAGATACAAAAACATTTGAATTTTACAGTCATTTGTTTGCAGATTACGGACTTGTACTGGAACCGGATATTGAGGTGGCTGCGACAGACCAGATTCTGCCTCTGGTAAAAAATGATCTTGGACTGGGATTTTTGCCAGGAGCGCTGGCAGAAGATGCAATCCATAAAGGGGAAGTGTTTGAGATTCACCTGAAGGAAAAGATACCTGCACGGCATATCTGTATGGTGTGGGATCCGGGGCGCCCGATTGGAATCGCTGCCAGGGAATTGGAAAAAATGATTCGTGAGTCGGCTCACCCGGAGAAACAGGGTTCCTGAATTATTCTTCAGATAAGACGCCGGTTTTCTTCATAAGATCGGCAAGTTCCTGGTATTTGCCTGTGACATAGCCGTAGTTTTCTTTTTTGTGAGGCAGCTGGCAGTTGGTACAGTCTTTGATTCCTTTTTCCGTGATGCGGAAATTCCCGCCGCATTTGGTGCCCAGAGCATAAAGCGGACAGTAACAGAACAGACAGTTAAAATTATCCGGATCAGCACCTGCGTGGCAGGGAAAGTATTCACATTTTTTGTGGCTGAAATAAGAATATTCTTTGTCTTCCCAGTATTTCTTTTTCATGATAAGCTCCTTTTGATGAAATGGAATTTTGAGGATGCAGAAATTGTGTTCAATAAAAGTGAACAGATTCCTTTATAAAAAATAAGATGACAGGATTGCAGGAAAATGCGGAGCACTTTCCTGTAATATAAAAAAATCGACGTCAAATAACGTCGAAAGTGTAGTAGGAGGGACGATCTGCTTCGGGGTAGACAATGCATCATTCAAATATGCGGAGGGAATGAACGCATCCGAAGCAGTATCGCCTGCCATTTAATCATGCCTTCTCAGGCAGCTGCTGATAAGCAGCGTATAATTCATACGAACAGGCGAATTCCATAAAAAAATGCCTGCTTCCTAAAAAGCAGACAACGCCATGTGATTGCGGATATCACAGGTTGGTTGTTACACTTTACACGGAAGTTTAACCTCGCCATATAAAGCAGGTTTCCTGACTTCAGAATCATCGCTCATTCTCCCCTTCTCATACAATTGTACAATGGGATATCGAGAACTTACTCCTCTGTTACAGTGACCGGATCGTTCAGGACTTTCACCTGATTCCCTTTTCTGTCCACCACGCGGATAGTGGCCAGCACTTCATATGTTCTATATGGAATTATACTGGTATTATAATAACACTAATTGCATCAGGTGTCAACTGTGTTTAGCTGATTTTTGCTGCCGGATTATTTTCTTTCCGGCAGCATAGACATCTTATGAAATTCTTTTATCACAAGGACGATTGCGAGAATTCCTGCAGCAGCATCGGAAATAGGACCTGCAAACATGATACCGTCGATTCCCATGAAAATCGGGAAAATGATCATCAGAGGTACCAGAAAAATAATCTGTCTCGTCATGGAAAGAAAAATTCCCTTCGTGGCTTTTCCGATGGAAGTGAAGAAATTGGAAGTTACCGGCTGCAGTCCGTTAAAGAAGGTGCAGAACAGAAAAATCCGGAAAAATTTTACGGCAAACTGGTAATATAATTCATCTCCGTTTCCGAACAGACTGATAATCTGACGTGGGAACAGCTGGAAACAGATAACCCCGAGAATGGCTACGACAGTAGCAGCACCGGCGGCTTTTAAGTAAGCCTCTTTTACGCGGGAATATTTAACGGCACCGTAATTGAAGCTGATGATCGGCTGCGCTCCCTGAGAAAGTCCGATGACGATGGAAAGAAACAGCATGTTGACTTTCATAACGATTCCTACCACTGCCAACGGAATATCGCTGCCGTACTCGGAAAGAGAACCGTAGTGACGCAGTGTATTATTCATAAGAATCTGCACGACCGTAATGGCAAGCTGGTTCAGGCATGCGGCAGAACCAAGGGATATAACGGCTTTCAGACATCTCGGATCAGGGATGAAATCTTTGATCTTCAGTGAAGAGTGCATGTACTTTGGCAGGTATACGAGTACCAGAATTGCAGAAAAAATCTGGCCGATGACGGTTGCCCATGCAGCTCCCTGAATTCCCCATCCGAATACAAAAATAAAAATCGGATCGAGAATGGTGTTGATGACAGCTCCGGAAAGTACCATGATCATGGAATATGTAGGTTTGCCGTCTGCACGGATTAGGTGATTTCCCCCTGTGCCAAGCATGTAGAAAGGAAAACCAAGGGAAGTGATTCCTACATAAGCCAGAGAATATTCCAGTGTCTGGTCAGTGGCACCGCATGCCAGAACGACCGGTTTCAGAAAGAGACGGATGACCAGGCAGAAAAGAATACCGGAGAGAAGCAGTGTCCCGAAAGCCGTACCGGCAATCTTTTTTGCATGCTCTTCCTGACCGCGGCCAAGGGCAAGGTTGAAATTGGCTGCACCACCGATACCAAGAAGCAGGGCAATCGCTACAGTAATCGTGGTCATGGGAAAGGCGACATTGGTAGCTGCATTTCCAAGCATTCCTACTCCCTGACCGATAAAAATCTGGTCAACGATGTTATAGAGTGCGCTGACCAGCATACTGATGATACTTGGAATTGCAAATTTGCGCAGAAGACTTCCGACCGGTGCATAACCGAGCGGATTTTCGGCGTTTAATGAGTTGGCATTTGTCTTCATAGATGAATCCTCCTTATGTGAATCAGCAGGAATCCCGGTCATATATGACCGGGATTCCGTACTTTGAATTTTTATCTTGTCTGCAGAAAAACTTTCAGCTGTGGAAGCTGATTATTGAGAATCAGACTTTCCGGGAACATGGCCTGATGAACAAATTCTTCTGCATAAGTAAAATCTCCGATATGGTCTGAGCCGTGACTGTCACTGGACAATACAACAGGAACCTGATATCTGGCACAGCAGCGCAGAATTTCGTAATTGTTAGCTGTGGTATCTCCACGGTAGCCATAGGGAGCAAGGGAAGCTTCGTTGATCTCAAAAATAACCTGATGTTCTTTGGCACAGACAGCCAGTACTTCATAATCTACCGGATAATGAGGATTGTCACAATGTCCCAGAATTTTTACATGAGGATTTTTCATGACATTCAGATAAGCCCGGGTATTTTCCTCCCGTGTCCCGCTGCGGTAATTCTGTGCATGCATACTTGCAATGGCGTAATCCAGCCTGGAGAGAAGGTTCTCTTCCAGATCCAGTGTTCCCTCCGTGTCCAGAATATTTAATTCAATTCCATACAGCAGTTCTACTCCGAATCGTTTCCTGGGGGAAAACGTAAGACTGCGAAAATAGGAAGGTGTTCCTGCAGCCAGAGTGGCGGGACCGTGGTCTGTGATGCCGAGAAGCTTTATGCCCCGTGCAGCTGCCTGCTTCGCCATTTCGGAAATGGTACAGGTGGTGCCGTGACCACTGGCAATGGAATGTGTATGCAGATCGGAAAGATACATAGTCTCAATCCCTTTCTTAATAAACGGAAATGCCTGTCCACACAGACATCCTGAATGACAGAAGTTGATTATCATGCATTTGTGCTCCTGCTTTTCGGCGAAAAAAGAAACACTATTTTCAGTATGGCAGAGGGGAAATAGATTGTCAAGGAAAAAATACAGGGGAAAAGAGTGAAAAAACAAAGAGAAAAAGAGTGATAAAAATGCAGGGATAAACAGAAACTGAAAATTGTTTCTGAGAACGGAGAGAATGATCACACAGAGCGAAAATAACAGAGGAGCAATGTCTGTAAAAGTTAGGAATAGAAGGAGATTAAAAATGGAAAACAACAAAAAACAAAATCAAAAACCAATAAAAACCACATGAAAATGAACGAAAAGCGTTGGATTTTGTTGACATCAGGTGCTGCCAGGCGTATAATGTTCATTATAAAACATAGCGGTTCTAAGCGTTATGAGAAAGGAGCAATGTGGACATGTTTCATACCACAGATATTCCCAAATCTTCCAGAATCACCAGATTAGTAGACAATCTGTATGCGAAGATGCCGGAGATTGAGTCTGCCAGAGCGAAGCTTATCACCGAATCTTATCAAGCTACGGAAGGCATGCCGATCATTACAAGACGTGCGGAGGCTTTTGCTCATATTCTTCGTCATATTCCCATCATTATCCGTGATGAGGAACTGATCGTAGGAAGCAGCACACTGGCACCGAGAGGCTGTCAGACTTTTCCAGAATATTCCTTCCAGTGGCTGGAGGATGAACTTGACACTGTTGAGACGAGGAACGCGGACCCGTTTTATATCGCAGAAGAAACCAAAAAAGAATTAAGAGAAGTACATAAATACTGGAGGGGAAAGACCACCAGTGAACTTGCGACTTCCTATATGGCACCGGAGGCGATCAGGGCCATTGACCATAATATTTTTACACCGGGCAATTATTTTTATAATGGTGTGGGACATGTGACGGTCAAATATGAAGAGGTGCTTGCCATCGGATATGAAGGAATCATCGCCAAAGCCCGTGCGGAACTGAACAAATGCCAGGTGGGTGACGGTGATTATGCAAGAAAATCTCATTTTCTGAACGCAGTAATCTTAAGCTGCCAGGCAGTGATTGAATATGCACAGCGATATGCAATGCTTGCCGATGAAATGGCTTCCCAGTGCAGTGATCCTGTCAGAAAACAGGAACTTTATGTGATTGCAGAAAACTGCCGCAGAGTGCCTGCGAAGGGGGCTTCCAGCTTTTATGAAGCATGCCAGTCTTTCTGGTTTGTGCAGCAGCTTCTTCAGGTGGAGAGCAGCGGCCATTCCATTTCTCCGGGACGATTTGACCAGTATATGTATCCTTATTACAAGAAGGATATGGAGAACGGCAATCTTTCCAGGGAATTTGCACAGGAACTTCTGGATTGTATCTGGGTGAAACTGAATGACCTGAATAAGGTGCGTGATGCGGCTTCCGCAGAAGGTTTTGCGGGGTACAGTCTGTTTCAGAATCTGATTGTGGGCGGACAGAATAAAGATGGAGAAGATGTCACCAATGATCTGTCGATTATGTGCATTCAGGCATCCATGCATGTGCATTTGCCAATGCCGTCTTTGTCTGTGCGTGTATGGAACGGATCTCCTCATGAATTTCTGATTAAGGCAGCAGAACTTACCAGAACCGGAATCGGACTGCCTGCTTATTATAATGATGAAGTGATCATTCCGGCTCTTCAGAATCGTGGAGCAACTCTGGAAGAAGCCAGAGGTTATAATATTATTGGCTGTGTGGAACCTCAGGTTCCCGGTAAGACCGATGGCTGGCATGATGCGGCATTCTTTAATATGTGCCGTCCGCTGGAACTGGTGTTTGCCAATGGGGAGGACCGGGGAGAGATGGTTGGACTTCCGACAGGGGATGTGACGAAGATGACTACCTTCCATGAGTTTTATGATGCCTACAAAAAACAGATGGAATACTGTATCTCGCTGATGGTAAATGCAGACAATGCCATTGATGTGGCACATGCGGAACGGTGTCCGCTTCCATTCCTGTCCAGTATGGTGGATGATTGCATCGGACGGGGGATTTCTGTTCAGGAAGGCGGTGCAGTTTATAATTTTACCGGCCCGCAGGGCTTTGGCGTGGCGAATATGGCAGATTCTCTGTATGCGATCCGCAAACTGGTCTATGAAGAGAAAAAGGTTTCCATGGAAGAGTATAAAGAAGCTCTGATCTGGAACTTTGGAAAAGGATTTGATCAGCAGACGATTACGGAAATGACAACTGACCTGCTGAAAAAAATGCAGGCAGAGGGTAAGCCGGTTGATGAAAAGACGGTTTCTTCTATATTAAATGCAGTCATGAATATGAAACCGACACCAGAGAAAAAAGCCAGATATGAAGAAATCCATAATTTGATCGATGAAGTCCCGAAATTTGGCAATGACATTCCGGATGTGGATTATTTTGCAAGGGATGTGGCATATACCTATTCCCGCCCGATGGAGAAATATAAAAACCCACGCGGCGGACAGTTCCAGGCAGGTTTGTATCCGGTATCCGCGAATGTACCGCTTGGAGGACAGACAGGTGCGACTCCTGACGGACGTTACGCTCATACACCTGTGGCCGACGGTGTTTCGCCATCGGCAGGTAACGATGTGAATGGACCTACCGCTGCGGCAACCTCTGTGTCCCGGTTGGATCACTTTATCTGTTCTAACGGTACTCTCTTTAATCAGAAATTCCACCCGTCTGCGTTGTCCGGCAGAGAAGGACTGGAGAAATTTGTTGCATTGATCCGTTCCTATTTTGATCAGAAGGGAATGCATATGCAGTTTAATGTTGTCAGCCGTGAAACACTTTTGGATGCACAGGAGCATCCGGAGAATTATAAACATCTGGTAGTGCGTGTGGCGGGTTACAGTGCATTGTTTACCACCTTGTCCCGTTCGCTTCAGGATGATATTATCCGGCGTACAGAACAGGGATTTTGATGTGTTCTGCCGTCATTGACAAGGAACTGAGCGGAAATGTCTGCTTACGCAGAATACCGTGTTCCGGAAAGGAAAAAGATGGATTATCTGGATACAAAAGGCAGGATTTTTGACGTTCAGCGTTATTCCATTCATGATGGACCGGGAATTCGTACAATTGTATTTCTGAAGGGTTGTGTGCTTCGATGCCGCTGGTGCTGTAATCCTGAATCTCAGGAATTTCGTATACAGACGATGAAAGTGCAGGGGAAAGACAAGATCATCGGACGGGATGTGACAGTCCGGGAAATGATCGAACTTGTGGAAAAAGACCGCCCGTACTATTATCGTTCAGGCGGGGGTCTGACTCTCTCGGGAGGAGAGTGTCTGTGCCAGCCGGAATTTTCCAGAGATCTTCTGCGTGCGGCGAAAGAACGGGGAATCCATACGGCGATCGAGAGCATGGCATGTGCGCCTTATGAGCATATTGAGATGCTTTTGCCGTATCTGGATATGTATCTGATGGACATCAAACATACGAATCCTGCAAAACATAAAGAGTTTACAGGGAGATCCAATGAACGGATGATGGAAAATGCAAGAAAGACGGCATTATCCGGCAAAACAGATCTTATTATCCGTGTGCCTGTGATTCCAACTTTCAATGATACCGTGGAAGAAATACAGGGAATTGCAGGATTTGCATCCACTCTTCCCGGAGTAAAAAAGATTCATCTTCTGCCGTATCACAGACTGGGGCAGGATAAATATGATGGTCTGGGAAGGGAATATTTCCTGGACGGGATTCTTCCGCCGTCAAACGAAAAAATGGAAACGCTTAAAAAGGCAGTTCATGCAGTCTGCGGCCTGGACTGTCAGATAGGAGGATGAATATGGCATATCTTGATCATCTGCCGCCGGATGAGAAACAGCGCATTGTTCAGGAACTTGTCCCTGGCAAACAGATTTCACTGGCACATATTATAGCCAATCCGGATCAGATCTTATATACGAAACTTGGACTGGATCCTGCTGTGGAATATTCCAGATCTGCAATTGGGATTATGACAGTCAGTCCGTCGGAAACAGCAATTATCATGGGGGATATTGCAATCAAATCTTCCGGTGTGGAACTGGGGTTTGTTGACCGCTTCAGCGGCAGCCTGATTATTACGGGAACAGTATCTGAAGTAGAAGCTGCGGTGAGTGCAATCCTTGCTTATGTAAGTGAAAAACTGGGATTCACCATTTGCCCGATTACAAGGACATGATAAAATGAAGAAAATTGCACTGATGGGCCGGAGCGAAGCTGGCAAAACAACTCTGACCCAGGCACTGAAAGGCGAAAAAATCCATTATTATAAAACACAATATGTCAACAATTTTGATGTGATCATTGATACGCCGGGCGAATATGCCCAGACCAAAAATCTGGGACATGCCCTGGCACTTTATTCCTATGAAGCGGATGTTGTCGGGCTGATCTGTTCTGCCACTGAGCCGTACTGCCTGTTTCCGCCCTGCTGTACCAGTATGGCGAACCGCGAAGTGATCGGAATCGTAACGAAGATCAATCATCCTGAGGCAAGGGTGGAACGTGCGGCTTCCTGGCTGCGGCTTGCCGGGTGCAAAAAAATCTTTTATGTGGATTCCAAAATCCAGCAGGGAATTCCGGAGCTTCTGGAATATCTGCGTGAAGACGGCGATATTCTTCCCTGGGAACAAAAACCACAGAAAACCAAAAAAACATCTGTTGTAAAACCCAACAAAAAACAACAACAGAAACCAAACAAAAACAACACGAAACAACAAGGCACTCTTGACAAATCGTGTTGAAAGGAGTAAAATCTCCATAGAAACAAAAAGAAACCAATAAGCTTAAGGAGGAAGAAAGCATGGTAAACGAATTTGAAATTAAGAAACAGATTTGCGACATCGGAAGGAGAATCTACAACCGTAACATGGTGGCTGCAAATGACGGTAACATTTCCGTTAAACTGAACGACAATGAATTCCTTTGCACCCCGACTGGTGTATCCAAAGGATTCATGACACCTGAGTACATCTGCAAAGTTGACAGAGAAGGTAATGTTATTCAGGCTAACCCGGGATTCAAACCGTCTTCTGAAATCAAAATGCATATGAGAGTATATGACAAGAGACCGGATGTCGGATCTGTTGTACATGCTCATCCGATTTATGCAACATCTTTCGCAATTGCAGGTATCCCGCTGACACAGCCGATCATGCCGGAAGCAGTTATCTCTCTTGGATGCGTTCCGATTGCTGAGTATGGTACACCTTCTACAATGGAAATTCCGGACAACCTGGAAAAATATCTTCCATACTTTGATGCAGTTCTTCTTGAGAACCACGGAGCTCTTACCTGGAGCACAGACCTGAATGCTGCATACATGAAGATGGAATCTGTAGAGTTCTATGCACAGCTTCTGTACCAGACCAAACTTCTGGGCGGCCCGAAGGAATTTGATGAGAAAAATATTGAAAAACTGTATGCAATCCGTCGTAAATTCGGTATGCCTGGCAAACATCCGGCAAGCATCTGCCTGAACAAAGACGGCAAAAACTGCCATAACTGCGGCGGCGCATGTCATACAGAAGAATATAAGAACTTCCCGGGATATCAGTATGATTTCGTTGGCGGTGACTGCGATAAAAAAGCAGAAGCTTCCACTGCAGATGCTGAATTAGTAGCAAATATCACCAAACAGGTAATGGCTCAGCTGGGACTGAAATAAGAGAATTACCGTATAATAGAAGGAGGACAATCTCATGCCAATTAGTGAAAGCATGGTACAGGAAATTGTACAGGAAGTAATGGCAAAAATGCAGATTGCTGACGCTCCG
>CAMBAL010000046.1 GCA_945864225.1 uncultured Blautia sp.
ATCTAGTACGGTCTCGTGGGCTCGGAGATGTGTATAAGAGACAGGTATAATATATGCATATAAAAGGAAAGTGAGGGTTCACCATGAAACAAAACAATATGTTAGCAATGATTTTGGCCGGTGGCCGGGGAAGTCGTCTGCATGATCTTACCAATAAAGTGGCAAAACCTGCAGTTTCATACGGCGGTAAATATCGTATCGTCGATTTCCCTCTCAGCAACTGCGCCAACAGTGGAATTGATGTTGTAGGCGTACTTACCCAGTATGAATCTGTCCTCCTGAACAGCTATGTTGCAGCCGGACGCCGCTGGGGTCTTGATACCAAAGACAGCGGAGTATATGTACTCCCGCCGCGTGAAAAAGCAGATGCGAATCTGGACGTTTACCGCGGAACCGCAGATGCGATTTCCCAGAATATCGATTTCATTGACAACTATGACCCGGAATATCTCCTCGTTCTTTCCGGTGACCATATTTACAAAATGAATTATGCAAAGATGCTGGAATACCACAAAGAACACAATGCTGACGCTACCATCGCAGTTATTGGCGTTCCTATGAAAGAAGCAAGCCGTTTCGGTATCATGAACACCGATGAAACAGGCCGTATCGTGGAATTCGAAGAAAAACCGGCTCAGCCGAAGAGTAATCTGGCTTCCATGGGTATTTATATTTTCAACTGGAAACTTCTCCGCAAACTGCTTCTGGCAGATATGAAGAATCCGGATTCCAACCATGACTTTGGTAAAGACATCATCCCGACCCTTCTGAACGACGGCAAGACTCTTGTTGCATGGCAGTTCGAAGGCTACTGGAAAGATGTAGGAACCATCGATTCCTTATGGGAAGCAAACATGGACCTTCTTGACGGAAAAAATGAACTGGATCTCCATGACAATACCTGGAAAATTTATACAGAAGATGTTACCGCTCTTCCGCAGTACATCGGACCGGATGCATCCATTGATCGTGCATTCATCACACAGGGATGCCACATTGAAGGCGATGTTAAGAGTTCCGTTCTCTTTACAGGCGCAACCGTAGGTGCCGGTGCCAAAGTCATCGATACCGTTCTTATGCCTGGTTCCGTGGTAGAAGAGGGTGCCGTTGTTACGCGCGCTCTGGTTGCTGATGGTGTCAAAATCGGCAAGGGTGCAGTGGTAGGAAGCGCAGACAGCGAAAACATCCTGCTTGTTGCCAAAAATGTGAAGGGGGTAGAATAACATGAGTAGAGCATTTGGTATCGTAACTTCATCCGCAAACCATATTAAAGTCGAAGGAATGCAGGATTACCGTCCGATCGGTGCTTTTTCCTTCCTTGGAAGATATCGCGTTATCGACTTCCCGATTTCCAACATGAGCAACAGCGGCATTGACCGTATTCAGGTTTATACAAGACGTAATCCCCGTTCTCTGGCAGAACATCTGGGAACAGGACGTCATTACAACATCAACTCCAAACGCGGCAAGCTGCAGCTTCTTTTCTCTGAGAACAGCTCCGCAAATGATTTTTACAATACTGACATCAACGCATTCTGGGAAAATATCGAGATCATCGAAAGAATGCATCAGCCATATGTGGTAATCGCACCAAATTATATGGTTTATACCCAGAATTTTGAGACTCTTCTTCAGGCACATATTGATTCCGGCGCTGATATTACTCTGTTATATCACAAAGTAAACAACGCAAGAGAAGCATACCTGAACTGCGATGTTCTCAACCTGAACAAACAGAAGGGTGTAGAGTCCATTGAGAAAAACCGCGGCAACACAAAAGAGAGAAACATTTTCATGGACACTTATGTAATGTCCAAAGATCTCTTTATCAGCCTGATCAGAGAAGCGAAAAAATTATCCTCCATGTACACTCTGCCGCAGATCGTAAACATCAAAGCTTCTGAGCTCGATGTACGCGGCATTGCACATCGCGGATACTTTGCAACCATTACCGACTTCAAGAGCTATTTCGATGCCAACCTTGCACTGATCGATTACAAACAGGCAACAGATCTGTTCGATCCGGAATGGCCGATCTATACAAGAACTACAGATTCCTGCCCGACTCAGTATTTTGAGGGAGCATCTGTGAAAAATTCCGTAGTTTCCAACGGCTGCCTGATCGAAGGTACAGTTGAAAACTCCGTTATCGGCCGTGGCTGTGAAATCAAAAAAGGGGCTGTTGTCAAAAACAGCGTTATTCTCGCAAACTCTGTAATCGGAAAAGACGTACATATCGAAAATCAGGTAATTGATAAATGGGCACAGGTTATCCATGCCAAAGAAATCATCGCTGATCCGGAAAAACCGGGATATGTAAAACGTGACGATACCGTTTAAGCAAGAACCAAAATCTTTCCTGAAATAAAAAATCCCCTGCTGGCAGGCAGGGGGGTTTTTTTATTTCGATTTTTTATTTCACAGAAAAGCTTTCTTCCTGATCATAGAAATATGCGAGAGTACTCTTCTGTGTTTGTACTGGAATGTATTTGAAAATTCATCCTAAATTTGTATGATATTCAATCCTCCCATGGACGGATCCGGTAGGTAACGCCCAGTTCTTCACAAATCTGCGCACATTTTTTTTCTTCCTCTTCTGTCAGAGTTGTAGCTACCGTTGTCATAACCACATGGGGAACGTATTCTGTACATTTCTTTGCAAAATCAAGCATTGCCTGATAAGAAATCCCACCGAATTTCGGGCGTACCAGTTTCTGATATTCGTCTGCATCCGGAGTATTCAGACTGATGGATACGGTATCCACAAGACCTTTCAGAAGCGGTGCCACTTCCTTTTTGTTCACAAGATCTCCCAGTCCATTCGTATTGATTCTGACCGGTTTGTGATAGTTTTCTTTCACAAAGCGTGCTGTTTCCAGAAGATTATCCAGAGCCTCTGTCGGTTCTCCAAAGCCACAGAAAACCACCTCTTCATACTTGTCCATATCAAACTTTTCAAATTCTGCAAGCACCTCTTCCAGTGACGGAGTATGTTCCAGCCACAGAGATCCTGAATTTTCCATATGATCTCTGGTCTGGCGAAGACAGAAGGTGCATGCGCAGGGACATTTGTTGGTTAAATTTACATACAGATTATGATGAACCTCATATAAAATCGTATTCATAAACTTGTCTGTTCCTTTCTGATTAAATTTCTCTCTTGGAATTTTGGTTTCTATTGATATGATTCCTATTGATACGATTCCTGTTGCTTACCGTTCAGACGCTTTTTATTGATATTCCCATTTCTGAACTTTTCTTATCTATTATCTTTTCTTTCTTTTATATCTTGTCTTTCATATTGTCTTTCTTTTGAATCCTTCCGGCATCCGTTTTCACTTCAATGTCGCCAGAAGTTCCTCAAAACAAACCCCATCTGTCAGAGGCAGATCCATTTCAATGGATTTCATAATACATTTCTTCACAAATCGGGATGCTTTGCGTACAGACTCCTGAAAATCCACACCATTTACCGCATCAGCCGCAATAATGGCAGCAAACACATCGCCGGTACCGGAACGGGACGTTCCTACTTTGTGCGTGCGGAGGAATTTGGGTTCCCTGTCTTTCTCATAACAGAGGTTTGCAATAAACTCACCCTGCGGAATTCCGGTAATGACGATTTTGCCCGGACCTTTCTCTGCAAGCTTCTGCGCAAGTGTAATAATTTCCGCCTGTTTCCATTTGTCCTCATGATAAGGTGTGTCTGTAAGAATACAGGCTTCTGTCAGATTCGGAGTGATAATATCTGCATGAGTCACCAGTTTCTTCATCTCCGTACACATTTCCGGTGTGTATGTAGGATATGTTTTGCCATAATCACCCATAACCGGGTCGATCACAACCACATTATCCTCTGTCCCAAAATCCTTCAGAAAACGAAGTACGATCTGAATCTGTTCTTTGGAACCGAGAAAGCCGGTACTGATTCCGCTGAAGGACAGGCCCAGTTTTTTCCATTCGTCAATATATGGCTGCATACGGTCTGTATAATCCTCGAAGAAAAAGCTCTCAAATCCGGTATGATTGGAAAATATTGAAGTAGGTACCGGACAGCACTGAATCTTCATAACAGAAATAATAGGAATAGCCACTGCCAGTGAGCAGCGGCCAAATCCGGACATATCATTAATAACTGCAATTTTTTTCTGATGATTATGATTGGACAGCATTTACAAAATCCTTTCTTTCAAAACAACAGGTACTTTTGCTTTTTCCAGTGCAAAGCCAATCGCGTAAAAAATCACCATTCCCAGAACACCTTCCAGAGTCAGTCCCGGAATCTGGGTAGCGCCTGTATAAATACTTCCATACAAAATGGATCCCCCGATAAAGTATCCAAAAATCATAACCGCAATTCCGGCAAGACTTCCAAGAAATGTATGGACAGAAGTCATTCTCATGGTTCTTCCTTTGCCGCTGATGATCCAGCCGATCACAAATCCCATAATCCCTTTAATAATCAGAGTCGGCAGCACCCACTGGGTATAACCGGTCAGAAGATCTGCCAGTGCGGAACCGATCCCTCCTGCAAGAAGCCCTGATACCGGGCCGAACATTGCCCCGGCCAGCAGGATACAGGTATTTCCAAGATGCATATAGCCCAACGGGATAGGAATCTGAATGACCATCGTAGATACACATACCAGCGCGATCAGCAGAGCGTTCACTGTGATAAATATTACCTTGTTTTCTTTCATAATGCAATCTCCTCTTTTTCTGCTTTGATTTTTCTTATCATATATCACAACTGGTCATTTATAAATATCCAATTACCATTATATTTAAAGGGACAGTTTTTTCGCTTATGACTCCACACGCGATTTTCATCCCGGAATTGCCGGAAGTCTGTGTCTCAAAAATATCATAAAAATGGCTCCATATCACATATCCTCAGATATATCATATGAAGCCATATTCTTTCATGCTATTTCCAAACACCGGTTACCTGTTATTCACTGTCCCGCCATTCATCGCCCGGTCAATATTCCGCGCAATCTTCGCGGCAACTGACGCAAGAACTTTCACCTCTTCCTCAGTCACTCCCTCAAAAACAATGCGGCTCATTTCGTTCCAGACTCCCGTAATATCCCTGCTTACCTGTTCCGCCTTTTGTGTGAGGCACAGATGCACACATCTGCGGTCGTTTTCATCCGGAATAAAGGTAAGAAGCTCCATCTTCTGCAGCCGGTCGACCGACTGAGAGATATGGCCCTTGGTAATTTTCGTATCATTTTTGATATCCTTGGACGTGTTCCGTTCTCCGCATCCGGACAGATAATAAAGGATTTCCACATCCACCTTTCTCAGGCCATACTGTTCCCGGATCTGTGAGATCCGGTCTTCCATAAGCTGCTTGAACTGTGATCCGTGCAGTAAATTGTCTATTTGTCTTTCCATGTTTTTCCCCTCAGTTTGGACGGTTTTCCGTTCAGTTTTAAACAAATATACCACCGGGGGCAGAATTTTGCAACTGATTTTCCTGATTTTCTTATTCTTTATGCCATGCCCAGAAGCAGACCAATGATATGTACGACCCACGCACAGATCCAGGCAACCACGCACTGTCCGACTGCAACACCAATCGCCCATTTTCCGCCAAGTTCTCTTTTCACAGAAGCAATAGCTGCAACACAGGGTGTATACAGAAGGCAGAATACCAGAAGCGATGCAGCTGTCAGCGGGGTCAGAACAGCCGTCAGTTCTGCCATGCTTCCAAAAAGAATCGTCAGTGTAGAAACTACACTCTCCTTTGCCATGAATCCTGTGATCAGTGCCGTGGAAACCCTCCAGTCTCCAAATCCAAGAGGCTTGAAAATCGGAGCAAGTACACCGGACAACACTGCCAGAATACTGTCTTTGGAATCTGTAACCATACTCAGATGCAGGCTGAAGGTCTGCAAAAACCAGATGATAATGGTCGCCGCAAAAATAACGGTAAATGCTCTCTGCAGGAAATCCTTGGCTTTTTCCCACAAAAGCTGAGCCACATTTTTAAGACCAGGCATACGGTAATTCGGCAGTTCCATCACGAATGGCACAGCCTCACCTTTGAACATGGTACTCTTAAATATCAGTGCAACAAGAATTCCTATCACAATCCCAAGTACATACAGTCCAATCATCACCAGCCCGCCATATTTCGGAAAAAATGCCGCGGTAAAGAATGCGTAAATCGGAAGCTTTGCGGAGCAACTCATAAATGGTGTCAGAAGAATTGTCATCTTACGGTCACGCGCCGACGGTAGCGTCCGGCTTGCCATAACACCGGGAACCGTACATCCGAATCCGATCAGCATAGGTACGATGCTTCGTCCGGAAAGCCCGATCTTACGGAGAAGTTTATCCATTACAAAAGCCACTCTGGCCATATATCCGGTATCTTCCAGCAGTGACAGGAAGAAAAACAACGTCACAATGATCGGCAGGAAACTCAGCACACTTCCCACACCATTGAAAATTCCATCGATTACAAGCGAGTGAATGGCACTGTTCACATTCCAGGAGGTCATCGTGGCATCCACAATTTCTGTCAGCCACCCGATTCCCATTTCCAGAATTCCCTGCAGCCACGCACCGATCACATTAAATGTCAGCCAGAATACCAGTCCCATAATCCCGATAAATACAGGCATCGCTGTATATTTTCCGGTCAGAACCTTATCGATTTTGCGGCTTCTGGCATGTTCTTTACTCTCTTTCGGCTTCACTACCGTAGCATCAACCAGTTTCTGGATAAAATCAAAACGCATATCTGCAATTGCGGCAGCCCTGTCAAGTCCGCGTTCTTCTTCCATCTGGCAGATGATGTGTTCCATCATTTGCTGCTCGTTTTCCGAAAGCTTCAGACGTTCCAGAATGACCCGATCTCCTTCTACAAGCTTTGTCGCCGCAAAACGCACCGGAATTCCGGCAGCTACCGCATGATCCTCAATCAGATGCATAATCCCATGGAGACACCGGTGCACGGAACCATCATGCTCATCTTTATCACAGAAATCCGTTCTGCCGGGACGTTCCTGATATTTTGCAACATGGAGTGCATGGCGGATCAGCTCATCAACTCCTTCATTCCTGGCTGCTGAAATGGGAACCACCGGAATGCCAAGCATTTCCTCCATCTCATTAATGCGAATGGAACCGCCGTTTCCACGCACCTCATCCATCATATTCAAAGCCAGTACCATCGGAACATCCAGTTCCATCAGCTGCATGGTCAGATAAAGATTACGTTCAATATTTGTAGCATCTACGATATTGATAATACCCTTAGGTTTTTCATCAATAATAAACCGCCGGGTCACAATCTCTTCACTGCTGTACGGGGACATGGAATAAATCCCCGGAAGGTCTGTAATCTCTGTATTGTCATTTCCCTTAATCACACCGCTTTTTCTGTCTACGGTCACACCCGGAAAATTTCCCACATGCTGATTGGATCCCGTCAGCTGATTAAACAGTGTTGTCTTGCCGCAGTTCTGATTGCCTGCCAGGGCAAAGGTCAGAAGTTCCCCTTCCGGCAGAGGGTTTTCGTCCGCTTTTACATGATATTTGCCGCCCTCACCAAGACCGGGATGTTCTGCCTTATGCATTTCGCCGCTTTCCTCAAGTCCCCAGTCTTTTTCCTTTGCGGCAGAAACAGGTCTGATCTGTATTTTTTCCGCATCTGCCAGACGCAGAGTCAGTTCATACCCATGAATACGAAGTTCCATCGGGTCTCCCATAGGTGCAAATTTCACAAGTGTCACTTCCGCACCGGGAATCACTCCCATATCCAGAAAATGCTGACGCAGCGCACCTTCGCCGCCCACAGCAGTCACCACAGCCGTTTTTCCAATATCCAGTTGTTTCAGATTCATGGCTGTTCCTCCTTATCCCAACCTCAGTTTTATCTTTTTGATAATTTTTTCATCAAAGTTAGTATAAGCTTACTTAATATAGATGTCAAGATATCCCAGACAAAAAAGTTTGTCTCGTTTTACTTTTTATTGGTCTGTTTAACAATCTAAATATGTGATACCGTTATTACAAAATTACTATTGATTTTTCTGAAAAAATCTGTTTAACTAATGGTGAATAAAATTCTAAAATATAAAGACTGGAGCAAGCCATATGAGTACTGAAGTAATGAAACCGATCAAAGAAGGTAAAGTCCGTGAAATTTATGACAACGGAGACAGCCTGATCATGGTTGCAACAGACCGCATCAGCTGTTTTGATGTCATCCTGAAAAACATCGTAACCAAAAAGGGAACTGTACTTACTCAGATGTCCAAATTCTGGTTTGATCTGACACAGGATATTCTTCCCAACCATATGATTTCCGTAGATGTAAAAGACATGCCGGAGTTCTTCCAGCAGCCTCAGTTCGACGGCAACAGCATGATGTGCAAGAAACTGGAAATGCTTCCGATCGAGTGTATTGTCCGCGGTTATATTACAGGAAGCGGCTGGGCAAGTTATCAGAAAGACGGCACTGTATGCGGCATCACCCTTCCGGAAGGTCTGAAGGAATCCGACAAGCTGCCTGAGCCGATCTATACACCGTCCACTAAAGCAGAAATTGGTGATCATGATGAAAATATTTCCTTTGAACAGAGTATTGCTCATCTGGAAAAATATTTCCCCGGCAAAGGTGAAGAGTATGCAACCAAGCTTCGTGACTGCACGATCGCTCTGTACAAGAAATGTGCAGATTATGCATTAAGCCGCGGCATTATCATTGCAGATACCAAGTTCGAATTCGGTCTGGATGAAAACGGAAATATTGTGATCGGAGATGAAATGCTGACACCGGACAGCTCCCGTTTCTGGCCGGCTGAAGGCTATGAACCAGGTCACGGTCAGCCTTCCTTTGACAAACAGTTTGCCCGCGACTGGCTCAAAGCAAATCCGGACAATGACTGGACTCTTCCTGAGGAAATCGTGGAGAAGACGATTGACAAATACCTCCAGGCATACGAAATGCTGACTGGTAAGGCGCTGTAAGACTGCAGAATTTTCCCAGATTTCCGCAGCATGATAACAAATGACTAAAATAACAAAACGGCTTTTACACTAAAGCGTAAAAGCCGTTTTGTTATTTTCTTCTATTTTCACACTGCATCAAAGCCGTTTCATCCAGTCACAGGCCAGCTGCATCCAGGACTGGCATTCTTCCTGCAGGCCATATCCGTTTTCGCAGCTTGTTTCCTCATTGGCCAGTCCAAGTCCATGACCTCCTACCGGATAAATGTGCATTTCCACCGGAATATCCAATGCGTGAAGAGCCTGGAAAAACAGCAGGGAATTTTCTACAGGTACCACATCGTCCGGTGCGGTATGCCACAGAAATGTCTTCGGTGTATCTTTGGTAACACAGAGCTCCAGAGACATACTTTTTCTTTTTTCATTATCATTGTAATCCTCACCGAGAAGATTCCGGAAGGAACCCACATGAGCTTTTTCTCCGGAAGAAATCACCGGATAACTCAAAATCATCCCATTCGGGCGCAGCATTTCAGACTTTGTATGCAGACGCTCCGCAAGAAATGGTTTCTTCCAGAAGACACCCATGCTGGCTGCGAGATGTCCGCCTGCCGAAGAACCCTGAACTACGATTTTCTCTGTATCAATATGATATTTCTCCGCATTTTCGCGAAGGAACAAAATCGTCTGTGCCAGCTGAAGAAGTGCTTCCGGATATCGTGCCGGTGCCACACTGTAGCGAAGAACCACTGCATGAAAGCCTCTGGCCAGAAACTGAACCGCAATTGCTTCTGCCTCTCTGTCTGAAGTCATTTCATATCCGCCGCCCGGACAGATCACAATTACCGGACGTTTTCTGTGAGGATGCATTTCCACAGAATTATCCAGAAAATACGTATACAAATCTGCTTTCCACTCAGAACCCGGCACCTGAATCTGTAATTTTTCGTGTACCATAACCTGTTATACCTCCCTGTAATTTTCCAGCAAACAGATGATTATTCAGTAAAATCGATACAAGTACATTTTTTAATGTACTATATAACGGACTGGTATCTGTATCGTTATGAACAAAAGTCTGTATACTTATTCTTTTTTAATCTGCCTTTAAAATCATTTCCAGCACTCGTCCTGCGCATCTCTCCAGGTCTGCTCTGGTAATCAGGCCTTTTTCCAGTGCCATCATGACGCGTTCCGGATAACCGGTTCCCATTTTGATATCATTTCCGGCTTTCAGTTCTTTATAATGCTCGCCCTTGGTCCACCAGTCGGTTGTAACCACACCCTGGAAGCCCCATTCTCCGCGGAGAATGTCTTCCAGAAGGTCTTTATTCTCGGAAGCACGGCAGCCATTGATCATATTATAGGAACTCATCAGAACCCATGGCTGGGATTTTTTCACGATGATTTCAAATGCTTTCAGGTAAATCTCGCGGAGCGCACGCTCAGATACACGGGAATCACTGTCTTTGCGGTTGGTTTCTTTGTTATTGCAGGCAAAATGTTTCACAGTAGCTCCGATTTTCTGTGACTGGATACCGGTTACCATAGCTGCTGCCATTTCTCCGGCCAGGAACGGGTCTTCGGAATAATACTCGAAGTTTCTTCCGCACAGAGGGCTTCTGTGAATGTTTACTGCAGGAGTCAGCCAGATGGAAATATTGTTTTCTTTGACTTCTTTTGCTGCGGCACATCCTACTTTTTCCACAATCTCACGGTTCCAGGTGCATGCCAGCATGGTAGAGCATGGCCATGCCGTCGTACAAACGCCGCACTCCGGCTTAATACGAAGACCCGCAGGACCATCTGCGGTCATCAGATTCGGCACGCCATATTCCGGAAGATTTCCAAAACCAAACGTATTTGCTACGCCGACATTCGGCTGACCGCCCAGAAGCTCTGCAAGATCCCTGTCTGACAACTGTTCCATAAATTCTGCAAGTGTATGTCTGCCTTCTGCGACATCGATCAGTTTTATTTCGGCACCATATGTATCCGGCCACAGATAATAGCCGTTGATCTGACGGACAGAAGGAGCAAGACCTTCGGTTTCCTCTTTGCTCCAGCCGAGTCCGTTTTCCATATGGTCATTCGGTGTGCGTGCCGGAAGTTCCTCAAAGCTTCCATCAGCAAGCATACGATGTCTAAGAAGGGACGGCGCAGCTTTTTCGGTAAGCTGCTCTGTAACGATATCCTCTTTTGCCTCCCAGACAAATGTCAGCTCTTCCGTATCTCTTACAGAATTTCCCACGAAGAAGCGATAGGTGCCTTTTTCCAGAACATAAGCGGATTTTGCCACTTTGCCCAGATCATCATAGGAAGCCATGGATGCAGCCGGGAAAGTCAGTGTCAGAACCTGTACTTCGCCCGGTTTCAGTTCTCTTGTTTTTTCAAAAGCAGCCAGTACTCTTGCCGGCTTGCCCAGAAGTCCCTGCGGAGCAGAATAGTAAACCTGGACAACTTCTTTTCCGGAAAAATCTCCGGTATTTTCCACCTGGACACCAATGGAAATCAGGCCGTCTTTTTCTCCTGCCCAGAGTGTCTCTATCTGAAAATCCGTATAGGAAAGTCCGAAGCCAAACGGATAATTTACTTTGTTTTTCGCAGCCTCGATCGTCTCAAAATAACGGTATCCCACATAAATATCTTCCGTATAATCCACATAATCCGGTGATTCATGGAAATTATAAGTAGACGGATAATCATCCAGACCGGATGCAAAGGTATCGGAAAGTTTACCGGAAGGGCTGACTTCTCCCAGAAGCACATCAGCTGTAGCAAGTCCGCCTTCCATACCGCCCTGCCATGCCATCAGAACAGAGGAAATTCTGTCATTATGAACAAACCAGGTGCTGTCCACCATACCGCCCACATTCAGGACAACGATTACTTTTGCGAAATTTTCGCTGACAGTATCTACCATTTTCTGCTCACATGCAGTCAGGTAATAATCGCTGTTTTCAAAAATACGATTGCTTTTCTCTACCATCTCAACGTCACTGGAAGACTGTCCTTCATAGGTTAAGCTCTTTCTGTCCCAGCCTTCTCCGGAAAAACGGCTGATTACGATAATCGCTGTATCGGTAAACTGCTTCGCACCTTCCAGAAGTTCTGCCGGAATTTCCGGTTCTACGGTCATCCCCGGAACGGCTCCCTCACTGTACTGTTTTTCCACATTTTCTCTGTAGAAATCCACCAGCGGGGTAAACAGCTTCGGTGCATCTTCTCTCATGGTCAGTCCATCGTATAAATTCCGCACATGAGAAACGGTTACATCGCCGCTTCCGCCGCCGCCTTTTACATAATCAAATACACCTTTGCCGAAAAGTGCAAGGCTGGTTCCCTTCTTCACAGGAAGAACCCGGTTCTCATTTTTCAGGAGTACCATTCCCTCATGTCCGGCTTCCCGTGCCAGAGCAAGATGCTCCGGTGATGCTGTCACCTTTCTCTGATTTTCTCCTTCTCCCAATGGAAGATTCGGCTGATAAATTGCTCTTGTCCACTTCTTCATTTTGTATGCCCTCCAATGTAAATTTATCGCGTCAAAAACGATTCACAAATATTTGGCTGCTGTTATCATATCATATTTGAGCGCAGATACCTAGAGTTATTATTATCCGGATTTTATCCGATATTGATATTATGTATTGACATGCAGAAAGCTGGCTGAAACTCCCAGCCGGCTTTCCTGCATTTTATTTTTTGTTTACTGCCTGTCCGATAAAGTAACATACAGCAGCTGCCACCATACCATTGATGGAAGCAATGCCCCAGTTTACCAGATTTGCAACCACTGCGCCCAGTACTACGCCGAGTACGGCAAACCAGTCTACAACTCTGGTATTTTCAGCTCCATCCACATAATCTTCCTTGTGCATAAAATAGCCAAGAACCAGAATAATTCCAACCGGCGGAAGTGTACAGTTGAGGATATTCAGCCAGTTACAGAAATTGTAGTAAAGCCATACAGAAGCAACCGTACCTACAACACCGGAGATCAGAACCATCGGTTTTTTCTTCTGGTGAAAAATGTTTGCCAGACCAAGACCTGCAGAATAAAGTGCATTATCATTGGTTGTCCAGATATTCAGCCCCAGTACCAGAACTGCCAGGTAAAACAGATTCAAATTAATCATAACTTCGAAGATATCATTTCCCCCTACAAAAATGAAAGAAACAGCTCCGAAGAAAAACATCAGGGAGTTTCCGATAAAAAATGCCACTACTGTAGTCACTGCACCAACCGTTCCGTTTTTCGCAAAACGGGTAAAATTCGGAGTAGCTGAACCGCCGGATACAAAAGAACCTACAACCAGTCCTGCGCCTCCGATAACAGTCAGAGAACCGCTGGATTTCGCAAACTGTTCAACAATCGTTCCGTCTCCTCTCTGTACAGCCAGAACCATGGCCGCTGTTCCAAGAACCGCAACCAACGGCACTGCAATATAACTGATGATCGTCAGTGACTTAATACCGAAATATGCAGATGCCGTCATGCAGATTCCGGCGATAATTACCAGTACCCACTCTGCGGTGGTGCTTCCTCCCAGAAGTTCATTGGCTACAGGAATCGCAAACATGGCGATGCCGACTCCGAACCATCCGATCTGTGTCAGGCTGATCATTGCAGACGGAAGATAAGAACCCTTTGTTCCGAAAGCTTTCTGTGCCAGAAGATCAAGACTGAGACCGGTTTTTCCACCGACATATCCCAGAAGTCCGGTATACATTCCAAGAATCACGCCTCCAAGAATCAGCGCACCGATAAATCCGCCAAAATCCAGCCCGTCTGCCAGCTCCTGACCAACCCACATACTCGCCGAGAAAAATGTGAATCCCAGCATGATCATAAACATCGTCACAATACTTCTTCTGCTTTCCTTTGGCACCGCACACTCTGCATAATCTGCATCCGTTACGGCCGCCCTGTTTTGTGTCTCACTCATTTCCTTTTCCCCTTTTCTGTTTAGATAATATATTTCCGAAGCGCGGTCTTGAATTCCTGAATCCGCTGCTCACAGATTTCCCGGAGAGTCACTTCCTTCATACTCTCGATATATCCCTGCTCCTGTTTGTACAGCCATCTGGTCTGTACTTCCGGCAGCTTCTCATAATGATTACATTTCAGCCAGTCTTCATAACTGATCGGTGTCGGATATCCCAGTTTTTCATCCAGAAGTTCCTTCATGTCAATCTGATCAGCACGCGCAAGAATTCCTTCCCAGAACTCCAGCACTTCTTTCACATGCTCATGAATTTCATATCTTCTGGCGCCGCCATCGTAAATAATACATTTTTCAAAAAGCGGATCACGCATAGACAGTGTCTGTCTGCGGAATTCAGGTGCAATAATACCGTTTTTCCAGTAAAAATCCACATCCGGCAGATTAATTCCGGACACACCCTTATCCTGATAGGTACTGAAAATCCCCTCATAATAAACAGTGATAAAGCCTTCAAACTCCGGCCAGAATTCCCGGATTTCTCCAGTCAGACGCTCCAGTACTTCAATACCTGTCGTTCCCCCAATGGTAAAAATGATAATATTACGAAGTTTCGCGCCATTGCTGCGGTAAAAATCCGTCACATAACGCAAGCAATGAATCAGGGTCTCACCGGATGCAATAATATCTCCAATCAGAAGTGTACTGTCCGGCACCATGGTCAGCTTGCTGTATTTGATCTCCAATCCGGCAATTTCGTCATGGTCAAAAACTCTCTCACTGGACAGAAAACTGATATCATGTACCCGGATGTGTTCCCGATAACAGCTCTCCTCAAGGGGATAATTCAGAGCGCCTCGTAAAATAGACAGAATATTGGCAGTTGTCACTTTCTTCTGTTCCTTGAAATAATACATCATCTGTGCAGTAGCCGGAATCAGGCAGTGATATACTTCGTATCCCACAACTTCCGGTGTATTCAGAAGCTTTCGTGTCTCTGCCTCTGATACGACATAATATTCATTCTGATAATCTCCGCCCTCCAGGCGATAACAGTCCACACCCTGCTCGGAAAACTCCGGTACCAGGTACACCTCATTCCATTTCTCCATCTTTTTTCCCTCTCTTTGTGATTCATGTTCTTTTACCGTGTTCTCTGCGCCATCAAAAATGTCTGTCTACAGACAAAAATCGACATTCGCAAACAAAAAAAGAAGCCGGTCTCTCCAAAGGAAAGACCGACCGTCTCATTTACTGACTCTGCCTGTATTTCTCTGAAAAAAGGACATCATCTGCTATTGTTTCGTAAATCATATTTACACAAAATAATAAGATGAACTGCCCCTGTTGTCAAGGATTTTATCAGTATTTTCCGCAGAAACAGATCACCTGTCAGATGTCTATCGCTTTTACGCTGAGGTATTTCGGGTCCACATAATCTGTCAGCCATACGTCATTATCCGACAGATAAAACACCACACCATCCTTCGCCATTTGTCCTGTCTCTAACTGGAGAATCACCGGCATTCCCAGTTCTTTTCTTTTTCCTCTTCCTGCCACACTGCGTGCAGTGGATACATCTGCGGATAAATGCACTTTCTGCCTGCTCATGGGTTTGAGTCCTTCTTTCAAAATCGACGGCAGGTATGCAGAAACCGTTCCGTGATACAGAATTTCCGGTGGAATTTCCACACGATAATCCATCTCCAGCCAGGGAATGGAATGTCCCTGACGACACCGGAGCATCAGCACATCTCCCTCCCATTTCAATCCATAACGCTGTTTATTGTCCGTCCGTACCAGTTCCATAAGCACCGGAAGATTAAGAAAATACTTTCCCCCATATACCTGATTAAATTTTTCGATAAATTCTTCTGCACTGACCCAGGCCTGCTTATCCATAGCCACACCGATGGCTTCCGGATCATGCCGCAGTACCCCGCACATTCTGCTGCTCATCCGTGTTCCCTGTCTTTTCAGCATTTTCCGGTCCTCATCCGTCAGATTGTATAATGCGCCTGTTTCTTCAATGATTTTTGTGTTATCCAGCATATTTGTTCTCTCCTCTTTATATACGATATACGCAATTTAAAATAATTTATCCTGCCAGCACATTGAAATATACACCAGAGCGTGTTTGAACAGCATCTCCGTCATGTACGCTCCCCTCTTTGCTGTATATTGATCCCGCACTCGCTCAACCTCATCCTTATTGTCCCCCATATATCATCCGGTTTCCGCAAGATCGCATGTACGAATGCTCAGTTTTTTATATTTCATCCATTTTCGCACAAATTCCTGTGCCTTGCGATCAAGATGTCTGTTAGCAAAAGCTTTTGCCTGTATCAATTCATTTCTTCTGCTCACTTCAATCGTTCCAAACGATTTTTCCGGTTCATCTTTTTTTCGCAGAAAGACAATCCGTGTACTTCCTTTGCATACTGCATTGATATAAGTCCGCACACAATTATGCATCTGCTGTGATTCCAGAACCAGATCTCTGCTGTCTTTTGGCAGTATGATAACATATTCATCTTTCTCAAAAAAGTGTTTATCGGCATCTTCCTGGTCCGTCGCAAGCCTCTGGTATTCTTTCATCTGAAGCTTCCGGATAAACTGCTTCTGCATCATTTCATCTTTTTTATCTCTGAACAATCCCATAATCAGGTTGTGCGCATCATATACGTCATCAGGGGTCAGGCCGTCTGTGTACATATGCATCTGTCCGCACATATCCAGATAATCTCTGTAAAAACTGTAATTCAGATTCTGCTTTTCTCTCAGGTAGCGGAGAATTTTGAGAATCTCTCTGCTGCCCAGTTCTGAAATTCCTGTAATCCGGCACTCTCCTTCCTCACTGTAAAGATTACTGTCCAGATAAAATCGAATCATTTCTTCCGTAAAGTAATCAAAATCCACAAATGCCGGATTATGTTTCCGTAATCTTCTCAAAACTTCCAGAACCTGCGGTTCCATCATATCCTCGTCAAGCTTCCTCAAAAAAGATACCGGCAGACCGAATGCCTCCTTCAGATTTTTATAAACAAGCGGATCCTTCTCAAATACCGGAAGACGCCCCATATTGGCTACAACATTTAAAAGTCCGGCCTTTACTGCCTGTTCCACAAGTACATGATAATTTCCCGAAAGCAAAAGTATCAGAATATTTCCATTCCTGTTCTCTTCCATAAATGGACGAATCTGAAATTCCGGATATCTGTCTGCAAATATCATCAGCTTCTTCCGATCTTCCTCTCTGTACCATACATCGGTCTGGAAAATTTCATACAGTTCTGCCGGTTCCTGCGTATACACATAATCCCTGGAAAACAGAAATCCCCTTACGCCAAGAGGAGTTTCTTCCAGCACTTTTAAGATACAGGTATGTTCTTCATCCTTCAGATAATACAGGGAAATTTCCACCGGATAACGGTACTTCCGCCGGACGTCGGGCATCCTGTAATCTTCAATCCTGTATCTGTCATTAACAAAATCATTTCCAAATCTCCTGCAGATACCGGTTTCTGCAATCACCCTTTTGCTCAGTGACTGCTCCTGAAGCAGTCCAAGAATTTTGTCTGCTGTTTTCTTCGGCAGAATCTTCCGGTACGTGTATCCTTTGGTTCGATAAATATGAACAAACATCTGGAGACTATGGATATCGATTACCGCGGGAAACACACCGTGAATAATCGATCTGTCTGATTCCCGGTGTATTTTTACCACTTTTTCTGCCCGGATCAGCGCCAGCCACGTATCAAGAGGAATATCTGTCTTCCGGCATGTTACCTCAATTTCTTTTGTATCACTGGCAAAAACAGCCTGAAAAACCACAGACCATCCTCCTCCGGAAAACTTATCCCGAAAGCCACGGATCGGTATCAGTTCCGGTTTACAGATAGAAAAAACAAGAGAATTCTCATCTTTATGAAGCCGGTATCCGTAACTATCCATCCTGACAGGATGAAAATTATCATTTTTTGCAAAACCACACTTCTCACCATGCAGTTTATAATTATAAGAATCCTGCATTACACGCTTTCCGCATTTTGAACAAAAACATCCCGGCACTTTGTCTGATATAATAAAAAAATTCCTGTCCATGGTACTCCTCCGTCTTCTGTACATCGGTTCATAAATCGCTCTATCAGGTACAATCATTGTAAATAGTGATATCCGTATATCGACTCACAAATAATTTGTTACTATCCACTCTATCCTCGGTAACGCAAATTTCTTCCGTGTCTCATACAGTTTACCATTGGTAACAGAAATTATTTTAATCTTTCAAACATATCCATTACTTTTTATATTACAGGAAAATGCAACGCACTTTTCTATAATATGAAAAAACTCCCGGTTTTTCTTTCGGGAGTTTCTTCAAACATATTTAGGAAAACTCAAGAGTTTATTCATTTTTCAGAAAATCCTGCAGATATACCTCCACCGATCGTGTCATTTCCCGGGAAAAATCCGACTGATATTTCCGGTTACAGAATGCCTGCATCCACTCTTCATAAGTTTTTACGCCCTTTTTGACCTGGAACATTTCTTCCAGTTCCTGCGCATCCATCTGGCGATATGTATTCTCATGGACAATGTGTTTCATGGAAACACGCTCCGGTTTTTTCCTCCGTTTCTGCTGCTCAGTTGGATATCCGAACACCAGCATCACGGCCGGGAACACATACTCCGGAAGCCCCAGAATCTCCCGCTGCTGCTCGCAGTTCTCCATAATATCTCCAATATAACAGGAACCGATTCCCAGACTTTCTGCAGCTGTCACGGCATTCTGCGCAGCGATTGCCGTATCTGTCACTGCCAGCATCAGATCACCCGCACCCGGCAGCCTCGGCTCACACCCGCAGGCAGAAAAAGCATCATACCACTTCCTGCAGTCTGCGCAAAATACAAGAACCATTTTCGCAGAAGCAATAAACGGCTGATGATCACAGGTCTCTGACAGGCGTTCCTTTTTGCTCTGATCTGTGATATCCAGAATCGTATAAAGCTGCTGATTTCCTGCCGTTGGCGCCATTACAGCAGCCTGAAGAATCGCCGCTTTATCCTCTGCTGAAATTTCTCTTTCTTCAAAAACTCTTACTGATTTTCTGTCATTTAACTGCTGTAAAACTTCGTTCATTCTGACTCTCCTTTATAGATTTTCTTCTCTGCGGAATCGGCTTCTTTATACGTCTCCTGTCGTTTTTTTTACAGTATAAAGATTATAAAGTGCTGTAACATAACGGAGCTCATCATCGGTCACCGGGACGTCAAAATATTCGCTTGCTTTCATGGCCGGATCCCGCATTCCGAACTGCATCCAGGTACCGATTTTGTTATGGCTGATATACAGATCTTCCTCTGTCATCCTCTGCATTAATTCTTCTCTGGTAAAGACTCTTCCCATCGTTTCACGCACATGATTTTCAAGCACCCGGTATCCATATTCGCTGTCATCAATCTCCACAATATCATCCAGCAGCACCTGAAGCCGGTCATATCTTTCATTCACATGATAATGCCCTGCAAACCATGCGGTATATGCAGTCATCTCATGAATATTCTGCAAAACTGCACAGATATTGAGGTACTTTTTTTCATAATTTCCCATGATACGCGGACTCACACCATGGAATCCCATTCTCATGTTATACTTCAGAGGGACATCATGGGTAATAATATAATCGACTTTGAACTCATGTGCCGCAAGCTGATCCAGGGCATGATCATACTCACTCTGCACCGGAAGCTCTTCCATAAACCAGTCATAATCTTTCGTACGAGATTCTCTGTCATGACTGAATGCACCGCCAAAAAAGAAATATGTTCTTCCATCCAGTTCCATAATTTCTCCGCGCTTGATATGATAAAGAGAATCCGAGATTTTGTGAGCTTTTGCTCCATAAAAATCCACCTCTTCATACTCCTCAAACAGCGGAAATCCTTCATGATTGCCATCGCAATATACTGTTGTAAAAGGCCGGCTGCTAATCCACTGAATCTTTCTCCTGTCAGCCGCTGCTCCTGCCCAGACCAACCCGGCATCCCCACAGATCATTACAATATCTTCTTTCGTAAGTGTATTTCCTTCAGGAAAATTATCCGAATTCAATTTGTCAATATCATGCCATCCATGAGTATCTCCGGTAATAAATACTCTGTGCTTTTTCATATGTTTCCTGCTCCCTTCTAACTGGCAAATCCTTATCACTTTTTATCTGGTAAATCACCTTTTATCTGGCAAATTACCTTCTGATTAGTCTCATTCTGTGCATTACCATCATACTCTTATGTGATCTTTATTTTTTAATTTTCCGGATTATTTCGTTAGTGGTGTTGGTGCCTGTCTCTCTAAAAATCGGTTTCTTAATTATTTATTCTACTTTCATTAAGTTTCCGCTTTGTTTTGGCTGGCAGGCACCAATGTTTGTGATTTTCAAAATGCTTTCTCGCATTTTGCCCTCCTCAAAGATGAAATTGTCGTTAATTCTTCGTGCAAAGTATTGTGTTTTTCGTGCAGATAGAATATACTATAGCTACCAGCACGAAAGGAGATGGTTATATGGCTGGCTCTACCACAAATATCAGTATCCGCATGGATTCGGATTTGAAAGCACAGGCCGATGCCCTCTTTGGAGAACTCGGCATGAACCTTTCTACGGCGTTCAATATCTTTGTCCGCCAGTCGCTCCGCGAGGGCAGGATTCCGTTTGAGATTTCCCTGAATCAGCCCAACAAGGAAACGATTGCCGCCATGTTGGAAGCGGAAAGGATTGCGAAAGACCCGTCCGTGAAAGGGTACACCGACCTGGATGAGCTGTTCGCAGACCTAAAAACATGAGAAAAACAAAATACACGGTCAAGCCCACGACACAATTCAAAAAAGATTACAAACTGGCGCTGAAGCGCGGGCTGAAAATCAAATTGTTAGAGGATGTGGTTTCAGCCCTTGCAATGGGCGAACCGCTCCCGGATAAGAACAAGGACCATGCCCTGACTGGGAATTGGATTGGACACCGCGAGTGCCATATCCAGCCGGATTGGTTATTGGTCTACCGCATTGAAGACGATGTGCTGGTGCTGACGTTAGCTCGCACCGGAACGCACAGCGACCTGTTCGGCAAATAGCATACTGGCAGCCGTATGGAAGAAATTTCTGTACGGCGGTCTTTACGGTAAGGCCATTGGTGCCTGTCTCTCTAAAAATCGGTTTCTTAATTATTTATTGTATATACCGGTCACTTAAGTCATTCTGCACGGTACAACTGTACCATCAAGC
>CAMBAL010000047.1 GCA_945864225.1 uncultured Blautia sp.
TAATTGATCCTTGTTCTGGCAATTCCTACCATCGATGGGATCAACAGAATGATACTCAGCCCTAAAATGAGATACTTGTGCTTTGCAATCCATTCTCCTGCTTTCATAAATTGTCCATCATCCTTTCGAAATTGACTTTTAGTCATTTTTCATACTAGGTGTTATACTCCCAAAATGACCATTAGTCAATATCTATTTTAAAAATTATTGACCATTCGTCATTTTTATGTTAAAAAAGATATAGGGAAGGAAAAACAAAGGAAAAGAGGTATCCGGATGGGAAAAGTTGATATGAATAAAAAGCAAAAAAAGGAATCCCTTTTAAATACAGCCTTTTCGCTGTTTACATCAAAAGGATTCCAGAATACTTCTATTTCAGATATTGTAAAAGAAGCCGGTGTGGCCAAAGGAACTTTTTATCTCTATTTTACAGATAAATACGATATCAGGAACAAACTTATTGCACATCAGGCGACCATATTGCTTTTCGATGCATACCACTCCGTCACGGAGCATGGCATTACAGGCTTTGAACGCCAGATCATCTACATGGCTGATTTCATCATTGATCGTCTGGATACGGACCGCTCCTTGCTAAAATTCATCTCTAAACATCTTAGCTGGGGCGTATTTCGAAATAACATGATCTCTTTCCATGATGAACAGGACCATAACGCATATGAATTATTCCTAACCTTACTCCATAATTCCGGATATGAATTCTGCGATCCTGAGATCATGATCTATATGATCATTGAGACGGTCAGCAGTTCTATCTATAATCCGATTCTATACGAACAGCCGGTGCCCTTGGAAAAGATCAAGCCTTATCTTTACCGTTCGATCAGCGAGATCATCCAAAGGCACATCGTGGGATCATGATCCTACTTCTATCCTCATAATTGGGCGGGGCATTCAGTCATATAACCACTTCGACGCAAGAGCATATTTCCCCTTCTCACCCCTGCTTCCAAACATGATTCCCATTGGTTCCTTGAATGCTTCTTTCGATTTAAAAGTTTTTTACCCGATTATCATATTCGTAAACGGCTCCTGGATTCCGCTCATGATGCGATGCCTTATTACCTGTATTGCAGCAGGAATGGGATACAGCCATTTATCGATTTAAATGAAAAGCGTGGCATGAAAGAAAAATACAAAGATGACTTTACCATTGGAACTTAGGTCTGCTTGGGTGTACTTTTAGGCTGTGTACCGGATGGGACTTGCAAAAAAGATAGGAATGAAGTAAAGTTGGGATAAGAAATTCTAAGTGAGATACTTTATCTAAACATCAAGGGTGGATTCTAACCCATTTATTCCGACAGTAAACTTACGCAATCACAACACAACTCTCTCTTGAAATGCCTAATCAGATATGCTATATTGAAAATGGAAAAGGAACAACCGCCCACAAGGGGTTGACCGCATAAGATAACAGAAATGCCACCCGATACCGCCAAGTATACAAGGGTGGTTTTTCTGTGCCTGTATCCAGGACTTAGAAAAACGCTACTGACTAATCAAAACGATAAAGGTCAGCAATGCCAAAATGAACATTCCAAAAGACATAAGGTCTTTGAAATCAAAGTAATTATTGTTCATCAGCACCACCTCCCATCTGTATGTAAGATGAAAGGTCAACGCCCTTGTAGTACACGATTGTTCCTGATCACATCATAGCATACTTGTTCTCCACCTTACAACGATTATTAGCACTGATTTCCCCTTTTTATGACTTACCCGTTACTATACACACCCCATAAATAACCATTGCCTAAATTGCTGAATTTAAAAAATTTTTTTGTGGATAATCTTCTATGAAGAGTATCCCGGGTCTGTTACAGATGTATCCCAGTTTACCTTCATGGTCGACAAGGTCATCGAATACGGATACAAGAAGATCGGCTTTATTCTCGACCGCGGCTACTTCAGTAAGGAAAACATCCGCTACATTGATGAGAACGGCTATACGTTCATCATTATGTGCAAGGGATGTAAGGCACTCGTATCATCATTGGTACTTCAAAAGTGTGGGACCTTTGAAACAAAGCGGGACAGAGTATCCAAGGTTTTTGGATAAAGAAAACCGATGGTCAAACCTGATTACAGCTCAAGTTTATACCATCGGTTTATTCAGTTCAAGCTAACGTCTGTACTGTAACTATTGCACTTTTCCAAAGTCGGACATTTTCCGAACAAACCTTGATTTTCCCCTCATCCTGTGCTATACTCAACCCTGTTGAAAAGCCCACAAAAATAAGGTCTATAGGGCTTTCCGGCGGTCACCGCCGTAAAATGTGCCGAGTGTTCGAGACCTTCCACTCGTAAAACAAAACTAAAGGAGAATTGAATCATGAAAAGCAAAAACACTCTGTTTCTTGTGCAGGCTGCTGCCATTGGGGCAATTTATGTAGTTCTGACACTTGTCTTCGCACCTTTGAGCTTCGGTGAAGTTCAGATCCGTTTTTCGGAGGCACTGACCGTGCTGCCTTACTTCACCCCTGCTGCCATTCCGGGTTTATTTGTGGGATGTATCATTGCCAACTTTCTTGGCGGAGCAATTCCAATTGATATCCTTTTCGGAAGCATTGCCACTCTGATCGGTGCTGTTTTTACCTATCGTCTGCGAAGCTGCAAATGGTTTGCGCCAATCCCGCCGATTGTTGCCAATGCCGTCATCGTACCATTTGTTCTGCATTATGGATACGGAATCAATCTTCCAATCCCATTTATGATGCTTACGGTAGGTGCCGGAGAAATCCTTTCCTGCGGAGTGATCGGTATGGTATTGCTCACTGCACTTTCCAAATATCAGCATGTAATTTTTGGAAACGTCACTGCAAACTGCACGAAATAACATTTCGTTATTTCCTGTCTCAGAAACACCATCTGTATTGCCAAGTTTCTACGTGTGTTACAGACTAATAGTCAAAACGCAGATAAATCCCTTCTGTATGAAGAATTTACCTGCGTTTTTTCTTGTTTTCCCAGAAAAGTTCAACTCAGAACCTTTTCCTGCCGTTTACTTTTTTCCGGAAGTTTATCCACCATTCAGCTGTACATTTTACGAATTTTTCCCAGAACCCGCTTCTCCATCCTGGATATCTGTACCTGGGATACACCGAGTCTTTCCGCAATTTCGGTCTGTGTCATATCCTGAAAATAGCGCATAGCGATCAGTTGGCGCTCTTTCGGTTCAAGCGTTCTGAGAATTTCTTCCAGAAAAATCCGGTTCAGAACTTTTTCCTGCTGGTTTTCTTTCTCCGGGAGTTTATCCAGCAGAGAAATCTCCGTTCCTTCTCCCTGGTAAACGGTTTTGTAAATAGACTCCACTTCTGTCTGGGATTCCATGATCAGAACCACTTCCTCCACAGGCAGATTCATTCCATCCGCCAGTTCCTCTACGGTAGGCTCTCTGCCGGTCAATTTCTCCAGTTCCTCACGCATTTTAAAAATTTTATACTGGTTTTCTTTTACGGAACGGCTGACTTTCAAAATACCGTCATTTCGAAGAAATCTCCGGATCTCTCCGGCAATCATTGGAACCGCATATGTGGAAAATTTCACCTGGAAAGAAGTGTCAAAATTATCCACAGCCTTCAGCAAACCAATACTTCCTATCTGGAACAGATCCTCCATTTCTGCTCCCCGTCCCGCAAATCGTCTGGCCACACTGTAGATCAGACCAATATTTTCCTCAAAAAGTATATCTCTTGCCTCTTTATCCCCCTGGTGCGCACGCCCGATCAGGGCAAGAGTATCCCCCATCCTTACCTCCTGATGATTTTTTTCATGTGCACAGTGGTTCCCATCCCAACCCGGGATTCTACAGAAACTTCATCCATAAATGCTTCCATAAAAGTAAACCCCATCCCGGAACGGTCTTTTTCCGGCTTTGTGGTAAACATGGGCTCCATCGCTTTCTCCACATCAGGAATGCCAACGCCTTCATCTCTGACATCCACAAACAGTTCCCTTCCCTGCAGTCTGCAGCATAATTCAATCTTATGTACCTCTCCCTCATACCCGTGAATGATACAATTGGTCACAGCTTCGGATACTGCTGTTTTCAGATCTGCCACTTCTTCCAGTGTCGGATTCAACTGCGTACAAAAAGCTGCCACCGCGACTCTTGCCAGGCCCTCATTCACAGGCCTGCTGTCAAAAATAATCGTCATTTCATTGGTATTTTCCATAATATACTCCCTTCCTATTCTCCAATTTTTTCACAGTCCGCTTCCTGCTTCTGAATCTCTATATACCGGTGTACGCCGGACAGATGCAGCATTTTATTGATATGACCGTTCACATGAATGGCACGGATACATCCTCCCCGCATTCCCAGCGCACGATATCGTCCCATGATCAGCCCAATTCCGGAGCTGTCCATAAAGCCGGTCTTCTCAAAATCAAAAATCATCGTTTTGATATAAGTCTGATTCATAATTCTGTCAGATTCCCTCCTGATACAGTCAGATGCCGGATGATCCAGTTCTTTCGGTAATCTTACAGTCAGACATGCGTCCTCTGTTTCAAATAATGGATTCATAACAATTCTCCCCTCTTGTTCCTGTTATTTTATTTTCCTTCATTACTTTTTTGCTATTTTCTCCATAATTTTCCATATTATGCAGAGCTTTCAGAAGTTTTTCAAATTTGTACCAGCCTTCCGTGACTCCCAAAAAGTCACAAAAAAGGAGATGTACACATCATGCACATCCCCTTCCACGAGGTTCCTCATTTGTTATCTTATTATAATCCGCGATATCTTTTTTCCATCCTGTACAGTCTGACAGCAGAAATTTCCGTTTAAATAAAAATCTCTGAACTTTATTCTTTACTCATTGATACAGCAACCCATACAGGTGACATTTTTACACACAGCACTGAGCCACGCAAAGCAGGACGTGCAAATGACGGGAATGAATTGTCAAACACACTCCGGTCCGCACAGCTCTTATCCCTCATATCCACCGTCATCATAACCATCGTCATAACTTTCATCATAGCTATCGTCATAACTTCCGTCATAACTTTCATCATAGCCGTCATCATAGCTATCGTCATAACTTCCGTCATAGCTGTCATCATAGCTTCCGCCATCGGACTCCTCTTCATCCGAATCCACGGAATCTTCGCTTTTAATTCCCGTCACACCGGTATCGCTGCAGACAGCATTATACATAGACCACATGTCATCGGTAAGATAATCTTCATAAACATTCTGGATCTTCAGTGCCGCACTGTCATAATCCTCCTGAAGAAGATACGCATATGCAGACAAAAGAGCTTCATAAGTACTGCTCTTTTTCTTTTCTTCTTCCATCTGCGTGAGCACAGCTTCTGCCGTACTGTCAGATTCTTCCGCCTTACCCTGAGCTCTCGTAAGTTCTGCGCCCTGACTCACTACCGATTCACTGTATTTTACAATCTGGTGGTTTGCCTCCCGGTAAATATTCTGACGGATCGCAGGCACTGCAAGCAGCCAGAAAGCAGCAGCTCCGGCAGCCAGACCTGCCATCAGAGTAAAAAACAGAGGAACTCTGGAGCCGTCTTTCTCTGCTGAAGTCCGGACCGCATAGTCACTGCTCCATACCTCCACATTTTTTTCTTCTGTACGAGGCCGGAAAAGACCTTTTTTGGGCTGTTCAAATCTTGTGGTCACTCCGGTGCGTTCATCTACTTCCCGCAAAAAACGCAGAGTTGTCGTATTCGTCTTATCGATACGAATCGCTTTCTTCAATGTTCTGCGGGCTTTATTCCACTCCTCATCATGAATCTGGATCAATGCAAGGAGATGATATCCCTTGATCAGCTTGGAGTTCTGGGAAAGTATTTTTTTCAGCTGGACAGACGCCATATCTTCATGCCCTTCCCTGCACAGATAAAGCGCATGGTTATATTTCCTGATCGTCTCGTTGATTGCTTCCAGCTTATTCGGATTTGCCTGCAGCTTGCCGATATATTCCGAAGCAAGATTTCTGGTCGGCTGCAGATTTTTGCTAATGACCCATTCACTGAGTGCAGCCACTACCTCACCGGTTTCAAAATACACAAGCCCCAGAAGGTTTCTTGCCTGAATGTTCATCTTATTATATGCCAAGCTCTGCTTCAGACAGGTGATTGCCCCTGAAAGATCACGGATACTGGCTTTTTCCAGCCCCTGATTGTAATAACACTTGGACAGGTAATCCACCTTTTTCTGGATCAGCACATTGCATCCGCAGTGAGGACAATAGTCCAGATCCGTATCCATCAGGTACGCGCCGCAATTCATACAATTCATTCGTATGTCTCCTTATCTTGTACGTTTGTTGCTCTTGGCTTCCCTCAGTACTTCCTGAAGCACATCCAGAATATCTGTCAGTTCCCGGTCATAAATTGCCCCTTCCGCATCTGTCACATCCAGACACGGTTCAAACTTCTTCAGTTCCTCTTCGTAATCAATCATCATTACCTCCCGTTTCTCTCACGGACAAAACTTTTGATCTCACCCACCAGATAAAGAGAACCAACGCAGAACAGAAGCCCGTCCTCTCCTTTTACTGTATGTGCATATTCAAAAGCTTCCGGAATTTCCTCGAATGCCTGTACTTCTTCATATCCTTCCTTCCGGAAAATATCCTGAAGCACACCGGCCGGAACCATCCGGTATCCTCCTACCTGTGTAACCACAACATTCCGGAATTTAATTTTTTCACAGATCGTATGGATCATTTCTGTATAATCCTTATCATCTACTGCAGAAAACAGCAGTGTCAAAGGATATTCCTCCTGAAAATGAGCCGCTGTCTCCACGAATTTCGCCACGCCGTCCTCGTTGTGCGCACCATCTACAATCACACCGGGAAGAATCGTTTCCATACGTCCCTGCCAGCGTGTACCCATCATTCCTCTTTTTATGGTATCCACAGAAGCCGGAATCACATCTTTCAGGACTTCCATGGTTTTTAATGCCAGAGAACCATTCATCACCTGATACTTTGCCACAAACGGAATCTGGAACACCGTTTTTCCGTAATGAGCATTATCAAGGGAAAATTCAATACCGGTCTTTGTGATCCGGTGAATCACGGCATCTTCCCGTTTCACCTCATAAGCCGGACTTCCCAGTTCCTGTGCGTGCTTCCGGATCACTTCCGCTGCCTTCGGATCATTGCCATCGTAGATCACCGGTACTCCAGGCACAATGATGCCGGCTTTTTCTGCTGCAATTTCCTCAATGGTATTTCCCAGATACTGCATGTGATCGAAGCTGATGGAGGCAACGACGCAGGCCACCGGGTTTTCCACAGCCGTTGTCGCATCCAGTCTGCCTCCAAGCCCTGTCTCAAGAGTCACATAATCCACACCTGCGTCAGCAAAAATAACCATCCCCATCAGAAACAGCATCTCAAAATAAGTAGGATGATAATTTCCCTCTGCAACCAGTTCATCTGCCAGTTTCTTTACTTTCAGAAACGCGCTGAGAAACGTATCGTTATCAATATTCACCTCATTGATCTGAAATCTTTCATTGATCTCCACAAGATGAGGAGAAGTAAACAGTCCGCAGGAATATCCTGCTTCCCGCAGTATGGAAGTCAGAAACGCACAGGTACTTCCCTTTCCATTCGTTCCGGCTACATGGATGACACGGAATTTTTCCTGTGGATTTCCAAGTCTTTTTAAACATTCTTTTGTATGCTCCAGTTTATTCTTGGTCGTAAACTTTGGAGTTTCTTCAATATAAGCAACTGCTTCTTCGTAATTCATAAAAAATTCACCACTTTATCTAATGTATTCGAATGGCTGTATCTATACGGCAGGAAAACCGGCCGTACAAAAAAACCATTACGATATCATTATATATAAGTGGTGAAAGATGTCCAGTACCAATCGTAAGTTTTTATCTGACAAAGTATTTCAAAACTTACTCATTCGCCGGCAATTTCCATTTATTTTCCTGATAAAGCGCATAGCAGGAACGGTCATAGCTCTTGCTGAGAGCCTTTCTTGTCGAACTGTTGCTCCTCATTACGACAGAAATACGGTCAAAATCATTCAGTTCCATGCCTGTGATCATCAGTTTATTTTCATTGATATAAACGGTATCATACCATTCCTTATTGATCTGCACCTCGCAGGAAGGAGTGAAATTCGTTCCCCGGATATAGTATGTATGATCTGTCTCGGAAACCAGCTCCATAGAATCCAGGGTAATATCATAAAGCCCGAGTCTCATGGAAGTACGGGCAAACGGATTTTCCCCGTCATATGCATATTTCTCCCCATAGAGAATATCGTACTGAAGAGTCTCCAGATCCACCTGATAGTTTTTGGTATTTCTGCGGGCCTGATGATAGCGGAAAATTGTACCTTCATGGATGCCGATACGATCCATGACCTCAGCAGCCATTTGATAAGCAGCCAGATTATCGTCAATCTTCTTCAGACCGAAATTATCCCAGATCACATACTGAGTCTGGAACAGATACTTGTTATCCACATCTTCCACCGTCAGTCCCATGGTAGGAAGATGATCTCCATACATGACAAGCACCACATCCTCCGGATATTCCGAAAGGGTCTCTGTCAGTTCTTTAACGAAATTATCCATTTCATGAATCTGGTTCACATAATATTCCCACTGATAATTTCTTTCTTCTGTAGGTGATCCGGAAACGGTTATCTCCGGATCTTCCAGCAGCGGCTCCTCCGGATATGCCCCATGTCCCTGCACAGAAATCGTATAAATATAATCCGGTTCCTTCGTGGATTCCAGACATTTCATAATCTCATTTGTAAGCACACTGTCCTTCACCCATCCCAGAGGATTTTTCTGGTCTTCCTCAGGCATATATTCTTCCGATATAAATGTATCAAATCCCAGATTCGGAAAAATGGTTTTCCGGCCATAAAAATTTGCCTCATTATTATGGATCGCATGCGTGGAATATCCTAAATTCTTCAAAACATACGGCGCACTCTCGCAGGTCGTTTCTTTCAGAATACTCTTATAAGGATATTCTCCCGGTCCGAAATAATGCATGCTCATTCCGGTGATGGATTCAAACTCTGTATTTGCAGTTCCGGCTCCTACAGACGGAACCTTGTAAAATCCCGAAGAATACTCTTTCATCAGACTGCGGAAATACGGAATCGGATCTTCTGATATTTTCAAATAATTCACCAGGGTCGGATCAAAGAAGGATTCCAGCTGAAGGAAAATAATATTCGGATAATCTCCTTCCTTCGTTTCCGGCAGATTCTTTTCTGTCTTTTCGATCCGTGCAATCTCTTCATCTGAATAATCTCTCGGGCAGCTGATTCCCGTATTAAAGATCGTTGTAACAAGACAGTATGGATATCCGTAATCCTCATATGCAAACGCGATATTTCCGAAATAATTCGACAGTACCCTTTTTTCCAGCGCAAGCTGAGTGATTCCGGCAAATAAAAGGACACCTGCCAGCACCAGCGGAATATTATAGCGATATTTCAGCTTTCCACGGTATTTCGGACCTTTAACAAAGAAAACCAGCAGCAGGATTACCAGAATACCTGCCAGAATACAAACCGCCACAACACCGGCAAAAGGCAGATATTTATTGGCAATCTTCATGGCATCTGTGATCAGATGCAGATCCGGTCCGGTAAACGGAGTAACTCTGGTGGTCAGAAGAACACCGTTGATAATTCCCAGTATCAGCCAGAAAAGTGCAACCACCACTCTCCAGAAACATCTTCTTCGAAACAGGTATACCAGCAGAGAGGTGGTAAAGATCAATGCCGTATTATACGCAAAAACCAGCGGTCTCTGTGTCATATACTCCCATGCTTCCAGGAAGGAATGGCGGCTGATCGCTTCGATAAGGAAGTAACCCGCCGCGCTTCCCAGAGCATGGAGCAGAAGTGAAATTTTGTTGAAAACGTTATGCCACTTCATCCATACGCTCCTTTTTTGAGTTAATCTGTTCAGATTCTTTTCCTGTATAAGGATCACATGTAAATCACAGTGATCACTTCTGTATCATTTCTCCCTATTTCATCTGTTCAAGCTGTAAAACCACTTTTTCCATCATTTCTTTATATTTCTGCAGCTTTTCTTTTTCTGCATTTACCTTGGCCTGCGGAGCTTTGTTTACAAAGTTCGGATTGCCCAGCATACCCTCACAGCGGGAGATTTCTTTGGTGAGGCGTTCTTTTTCTTTTGTAAGGCGTTCCAGTTCTTTTTCTCTGTCAACCAGATCTTCCAGCGGCAGATAAACAACTGCATTGGAAACAACGATGGAAACTGCATCTTCTCCGATTCCCTCTTTTGTTTCCTGAACATGGATTTCTTTTGCATATGCCAGATTTACAAAAGAACGGCTGCTTTCTCTGTACATATCACAGATGGAAGAATCCCTGCCTACGATATAAACACTGGTCCTGCGGTTCTGAGGTACGTTCATGCCGGTTCTGGTGTTACGGATTCCTCTGACTACTTCCTTGAAGCTTTCTATCGCAGTTTCCGCATCCTTGAAATTCCAGGATTCCTGATATTCCGGCCAGCTGGAAATCATGATGGATTCTTCTTCCGGAAGAAGTGTGCAGTAGATTTCCTCTGTAATAAACGGCATATACGGATGGAGAAGCTTCAGTCCTTCTGTCAGTGCTGTACGCAGTGTCCAGAGTGCCTCATTGGCAGCCTTCGGATCCTCTTCTGCTTTCCACAGACGTACCTTGGCAAGCTCGATATACCAGTCACAAAGCTCATCCCAGAGGAAATCATATACTTTCTGTACAGCGATACCAAGCTCGTATTTTTCCATATTCTCAGTTACTTCACGGATCACGGTATTCAGATGGGACAGGATCCATTTGTCTTCTGCGCAGAGCGCCTGCAGATCTTCCGGCTCTGTAACAGTCTTGCCTTCCAGATTCATCTGAATGAAACGGGAAGCATTCCAGATCTTATTGGCAAAATTACGGCTGGATTCTACACGCTCCCAGTAGAAACGCATATCATTTCCCGGCGCATTTCCGGTAATAAGGGTCAGACGAAGGGCATCTGCGCCATACTTGTCAATCACTTCCAGAGGATCGATGCCGTTGCCGAGAGATTTACTCATCTTACGTCCCTGGCTGTCGCGAACCAGTCCATGGATCAGAACATGATGGAACGGAGACTTTCCTGTCTGTTCCAGTGCGGAAAATACCATACGGATTACCCAGAAGAAAATAATATCATAACCGGTTACCAGTACATCTGTCGGATAGAAGTATTCCATTTCTTCTGTCTTATCCGGCCATCCAAGTGTGGAGAACGGCCAGAGTGCGGAACTGAACCAGGTATCCAGAGTATCTTCATCCTGATGAAGATGTGTGCATCCGCATTTCGGACATTTCTCCGGCATTTCACGGGCTACCACAACTTCCCCGCATTCGTCACAGTAATAAGCAGGGATACGGTGACCCCACCAGAGCTGACGGGAAATACACCAGTCACGGATGTTTTCCAGCCAGTGCAGATAAGTCTTGCCAAAGCTCGGCGGAACAAATTCCAGTTCCCCATTATTCAGTACTTCCATTGCGGCTTTGGCCATTTCGTCCATCTTTACAAACCACTGCGGCTTGATCATCGGCTCAACGGTTGTACCGCAGCGGTCATGTGTTCCAACGCTGTGGCTGTGAGGAACTACTTTTACCAGAAGTCCCTGTGCGTCCAGATCCGCTACCATAGCCTTACGCGCTTCATAACGGTCCATACCTGCATATTTGCCGCCAAGAGAATTGATTGTGGCATCATCATTCATGATATTGATTTCCGGAAGATTGTGGCGTCTGCCGACTTCGAAATCGTTCGGGTCATGAGCAGGTGTGATCTTTACACAGCCGGTTCCGAATTCTTTGTCTACATATTCATCTGCGATCACCGGAATCTCTCTGTCTGTCAGAGGCAGCTTCAGCATCTTTCCTACCAAATCTTTGTAACGTTCATCATCCGGGTTTACCGCTACTGCTGTATCTCCGAGAAGTGTCTCCGGACGTGTCGTTGCAATTTCTACAAACCGTCCTTCCTCTCCGACGATCGGATAATTGATATGCCAGAAATAGCCATCCTGATCTTCATGTTCTACTTCCGCATCGGAAATGGAAGTCTGGCATACCGGACACCAGTTGATGATTCTGGATCCTTTATAAATATATCCTTTTTCATACAATTTGATAAATACTTCCTGTACCGCCTTGGAACAGCCTTCGTCCATGGTGAAACGTTCTCTTTCCCAGTCTGCGGAAGCTCCCAGTTTTTTCAGCTGGTTGATGATTTTTCCGCCGTATTCTTCTTTCCATGCCCAGGCATGCTTCAGGAATTCTTCACGGCCGATCTCGTTTTTATCAATTCCTTCTTTTTTCAGCTTCTCGATAACTTTAACCTCAGTCGCAATAGCGGCATGGTCTGTTCCTGGCTGCCAGAGAGCTTCATACCCCTGCATTCTCTTGAAACGGATCAAGATATCCTGCATGGTCTCATCCAGCGCATGTCCCATATGAAGCTGGCCGGTAACGTTTGGCGGCGGCATTACAATTGTAAATGGTTTTTTATCAGGATTTACTTTTGCATGGAAATATCCGTTGTCCATCCATTTCTGATAAAGACGTTCTTCAATCCCTTTGGGATCATAGGTTTTTGCAAGTTCTTTGCTCATACTTTCCTCCTGTATCATATGATAGTATCGCTGCGCTCCCGCCCGGAGGGCTTTTTTGTATCACAGGAAAATGCAAAGCTCTTTCCTGTGATATAAAAAAGCCCCTCACACGCACGTGTGAAGGGCGATCTATACCGCGGTACCACCTTCATTATGCAGATCCTGCCTGCATCTCTCATTCCCCTTTAACGCAGGAATACGTGAAAACCTACTCTTCTGCAGCTGTCCGGTTCATACACAGACCGCATCTTTTTCAGTCTTCCGGCTCCAAAGCTACCTTCAACAACCTCTTCCTCAGAATGTCTTCCAGCCGATGGACACTCCTCTCTGTCAGGGACAATCGCCTACTCCTCTTTTTCCCAGCCTTTTCTGCGTTCTACTATAATTGGATTTTTCACGATTGTCAAGCCGGAATCCCGGTTTTTCACATTTATTCCACACTTTTCAGAGATTCTACCATATCAATTTTCTTCAGTTTGAAGTGCATGACCACATTAACCACAATGGAAAATACACAGGTAAGTGCCGCACAGTAAAGGAAGCTGACAGGACGGATTTCACGGGTAAACATGGTGCTGTCCACTTCTACTGTAACAATGATAAAACGATGCAGCAGTATTCCAAAGCCTGAGCCAAAAATAATTCCCAGAATCGTCAGCAGAATATTTTCTCTCAATACATACTGGGAAACTTCTCCGTCAAAAAATCCCAATACCTTCAGCGTTGCCAGTTCGCGCTTACGCTCTGTAATGTTAATGTTATTCAGGTTATAGAGAACCACAAATGCCAGCATTCCTGCAGAAACGATCAGGACCACAATAACCAGCCCGAGAGTTCCCAGCATTCGTTCCACCTGCTCCGCGATCGTCGTCGTATAGCTGATACTGAGTGCCGCCGGGTATTTCAGAATTTCATGTCCGATCAGTTCCACCTCTCCCCGGTACTCCGGTTTCATCGTAAACTCCAGATCAAAGAACTCCGGTTTCTTTCCAAACGTTTCTTCATAAACATTTGGCGTCATGTATACATAATGTCCCAGATAATTCTCCGTGATTGCGGCAATTTTCACCTGATATTTCTGTCCGTTCTCCTCCAGAGTCAGATAATCTCCTTCCTTCAGGTCCAGAAGTGTTGATGTTTTTTCACAGATAATTGCACCTTCATCGTTAAGATCATACAGCTCTCCGCTGGTTCTGCTCCTCAGCGTCACATCCTCGTGGAAATTCTCCACATCTTCCGGTACATAAACATAGGTACTGAGACTATAATCATCCGTCGTTATTTTCATCGTTTTAAACAGGATTCCGGTATAGTGTTCTATTTTTTCATGATTCTCAAGATAAGCCCGGAGTTCCTCCCGCTCTTCATCCGAAGCATCCTCATCATCGATGATCGTACCGTCATAGTGCTGCAGTTCCTGATACTGCTTCACCGCAATATTACTGATCGAATCCCGGACACCAAATCCTACCAGCGTCAGTCCCATGCTGCCTGCAATTCCAAAAATTGTCATAAACAGACGTTTTTTATACCGAAACAGATTTCTCAGGCAGGATTTCCATGTGAAGTTCAGATGTTTCCACAAAAACGGAATCCGCTCCACCAGAACACGTTTTCCTTCTTTTGGTGCTTCCGGACGCATCAGAGACGCCGGTGTCTCTGCCAGGGCTCTTGAACAGGAACTGAGTGTCGCACCTACTGTACAGATCACTGCGGCTGCAGAGGCAATCAGTGCATATTTCCATTCATACCCGATCATCAACTTGCTATCCATATTATGGTACATAATAGCATATGCCTTTATGATGATGTACGGGATTATTTTTTCTCCCAAAAGAACTCCAAAAATACTTCCGCCCACAGTGGCAAGAAATGCATAATTGACATACTTGGAAGCAATGTCATATTTGCCGTATCCCAGAGCCTTCAGCGTACCGATCTGCGTCCGCTGTTCCTCCACCATTCTGGTCATGGTTGTCAGACTGATGAGCGCTGCCACCAGGAAAAAGATCACAGGAAAAACGGTGCCAAGATTGCGAATACGGTCTGCATTTCCTCCGTAATCCGAATATTCCGGGAGATCATGACGGTCTGTCACATACCATTGCGGTACTTCCAGATCTGCAATTTCTTTTTCTGCATCCGCGATTTCTTTTTCACCATCCGCGATTTCTTCCTCTGCCTCTTTTTTGCCGTCCTCGTATTCCTTCCATCCGTCTTCCAGCTCTTTTTCCGCGTCTTCGATCTCTTTTGCGGCATCTTCCAGTTTTTTCTCATTCTCTATGATTTCTTTTTCGCCATTCAGGATTTTCTGCTGATTTTCTGCAATTTCTTTTTCGCCGTCTGTCAGCTTCTGCTCATTCGCGGCAATTTCCCGTTCTGCATCTGCCAGTTTCTGCTCATTTGCGTCAATTTCTGCCTGTGCAGAAGAAAGTCTGGATTCTCCGGCATTGATCTGATCCTGAGCGCTGGCAAGAGTGGCGTAGTTACTTTGCAGTTCTGCCTTACCTGCTTCCAGCTCCTTTTCTTTGGAGGCAATTGTTTTTTCTGATTCCGCCAGTGTGGCTTCCTGTTTTTTCAGTTCTGACCATCCATCATTGATTGCCTGCTGACCGGAAGCTATGTCTGCTTCTCCCTGAGACAGTTCTGCTTTTTTTGCTTCCAGCTGAGACAGACCTGCTTCTACAGCTGCCAGACCTTCTTCCAGCTGTGCTCTCTGAGCAGCCAGCTGCTGGCGTGTCGATTCCAGCTGTTCTGTCAAAGCTGCAGCCTGTGCAGATGCCGAATCCAGCGCACTTCTGGCAGCACTTAAATTCTGCGAAGCAGCATCCAGATCCTCCTGTGTAAGATTTCCCGCTTCTACTTCCGCACTGACACGATCATATTCTGCCTGTGCTCCGTCCACAGCTGCCTGTGCCTGAGAAACGCCTGCCTGCGCGGCATCTGCTGCTGCCTGAAGATCAGAAAGCTGCCCTTCTGCCGCTGCAACCGTTTCCAGTCCCGTCTGACACTGCTGCTTCTGCTCACTCAACTGCGCTGCTGTCTGTTCTATTTCTGCTTTGCCTGCAGTAATCTGTGCACTGGCGCTGTCCAGTTCCTTCTGCTTTTCATTCAGAGCTGTCTTCGCTTCGGAAACTGCTGTTTTGCCGTCTTCCAGCTGCTTTCTGGCAGCGGCAAGTTGCTGTTCTCCCTCTTTCAGCTCTGCTTCTCCGTTATGGTACTGCTGCCACGCAGATGCAAGCTTCGTCCTTTGCGGAGAAAGCTCTGCCCATCCGTCTGCCACCTGCGCTTTGGCATCCGCAAGCTGGTTCCTGCCATCACGAAGTTCCTGTCTGGCATCCGCAATCTGCGCTTTGCCATCTTCCAGCTCTTTCTCTGCATCCGCGATCTGCTCTTTGCCGTCTTCCAGCTCTTTTTTGGCATCTTCCAGTTCTTTCTTACCGTCTTCGTATTCTTTTTTGCCGTCCTCCAGCTCCTTTTCGCCGTCTTTCAGTTCCTTCTCTGCATCTGCAAGCTCTTTTTCCGCTTCTTTTTTGCCGTCTTCCAGTTCTTCTCTGGCATCACGAAGTTCCTGCTCTGCATCCGCCACAACCGTGTCATAACGGATCTGACACTGCTGTTCCTCAATGCCTTCCACACGCTCTGCGATCTTATCGATCAGATGATCATAGGCATCTGTGTAGCTGATCTGCTCCTCCGCTCCATGTACACGCAGATAAATCTGTGTGTAGATTTCCTGATCAAAGTCCTCCGGCAGGATATAGACAAATCCATTCACTTCACCGGAACCAAGTGTGGTATTTCCTCTGTTAAATGCTATGTAAAGAGGGCTGCTGCCAAGACCGGCAACCGTATATGTCTTCGTCTTGAGAAACTCGCTGTCCTCATCCTCTTCAAGCGTGATCACATCCCCCACCTGATAATCCCATTTGGAGGCAAATACACTGTCCAGCATACACTCCCCGGATGTTTCCGGAAGGCGCCCCTCTGATACACTGATCACGTTGACTCTGTCATCCATAGTTTCCACATGAACGACTTTCTGATTATTGCCGCTTCCGCAGTAGGCATCCGTCGAATAGCCTCCAACAGCCTCTTCCACACCGTCAATGGATTCCAGTGCTTCCACATCCTCGTCTGTAAGACCCATGGTTCCCACAACCTTGATATCCATCAGTCTGGCACTGTCAAAATATGCATCCCCCGAAAAACGCATGTCCGGGGAAGTAGCCTGTATCCCCGAAAAAAAGGCAACCCCCAGTGCCACAATGAGAAAGATCGAAACGAATCTGGCTTTATTTTTGCGGATTTCCATCCAGAAATCTTTATGCAATGCTCTTTTCATTCTCATCACCTACCACTCAATTTCTTCTACCGGTGTAGGATGTTCATTCTGTGTCATGGCAGATACCCTGCCGTTTTTGATGCGGATGACCCGGTCTGCCATGGGAGTCAGTGCTGAGTTATGTGTAATGACGATTACCGTCATGCCTTTTTCCCTGCACATATCCTGAAGAAGTTTCAGGATTGCCTTACCCGTCTGATAATCCAGGGCTCCTGTCGGTTCATCGCACAAAAGCAGCTTTGGATTTTTGGCAAGGGCACGGGCTATGGAAACTCTCTGCTGTTCACCTCCGGATAACTGTGCCGGAAAATTCTTCAGTCTGTCTTTCAGTCCTACTTCTTCCAGAACGGTTCTGGCATCCAGAGGATTTCTGCAGATCTGAAGAGCCAGTTCCACATTCTCAAGAGCGGTCAGATTCGGTACAAGATTATAGAACTGAAATACAAAGCCGATATCTTCCCGACGGTATCCGGTAAGCTGCCGGTTATTATATTTCGCAATATCCCTGCCATCTACCCAGACGCTTCCGGATGTGGCCGTATCCATTCCTCCCAGGATATTCAGTACGGTGGTCTTTCCTGCACCGCTGGGGCCGACAACCACGACAAATTCTCCTTTGGCTATTTCAAAGCTGATTTCATCCACAGCAACGATTTTTACTTCCTTGGAACCATAAATCTTCGAAACTTTTTCCAGTTTTACATAACCTTCGTTTTGTTCTTCCATGTTGTTTTCTCCTGTCCGGTACTATAATACCTTTTTTCATTATAGCACAAAAAAGCATTGCCTGGAAATCCCCGGCAATGCCTTTTCACTCAATTTTCACTTTTTCGTTTCCGTGTCATCAGTCCGCCGATCCGTCCGGTTTCCTTGGCTGAAAGACTTTTCCAGCCGCTTTCCAGTACTTTGTCCAGGAGACCGAGTTCACGAGCAATCTCATATTTCAGTTCTTCTTCATGGGAAAGCTCTCCATTGCGGAATGCTTCCACTTCTTTGTCCCTGTTCAAGATATCCACACTCCTTTTCGATGATCCCATCTTCCGTCTGCAGGAAGCTTTTCTGTCTCTTCTGGAGTATGCACAGGTTTGCACCGTTTTATACATCAATGGTTCCTTACTTCGGAATCACGATCGCCGCGATAATATATGCCCAGATTCCTGCGCCGCCAACACAGGTAAAAATAATCCATGCCAGGCGTACCAGAGTCGGATCAATATTGAAATATTCTGCAATTCCTCCGCATACACCGCAGATCATACAATTTACTGATGATTTGTAAAGTCGTTTGTCACTCATATCTGATTCCTCTCTTTCTTTGATGATTATGATTTATAATTTATAATTTATGACTTATGATTCATGAAACTCCACTGCAATTTCCCCAATGCCGCATTCCAGATCCATTTCTCCGGCTGCTCCCGGATTGGTGATCTTTTTTTCGATGCCCAGACCACCGCAGCTGTCGCCATGAATGGAGATTTCTCCAATGCCGCATTCCAGATAATAATTATAATCGGTTTCCTTACCGGAAATTCCCAGTGTCAGAGAACCCATACCGCACTCTCCATCAATTTTTACTGCTTTCAAAGAAGATGCCTCGAAGTTTCCGGCTCCTACTTCCACATCCAGTTCTGACAGCTCCACAGATTCCTCACTGAAAAACTCTCCTGCTCCGATTTCTACTTCCATTTTTTCAGAATAAAGCGCACTGTTGACATATGCACTTCCTGCATCGACGCTGATTTTTACTTCTGAAAAATGTTTGCCTGCCGGATAATAGACCGTTACCCGGCGGCTGCTTTTCCGTCTGGAACTTCTGATCTCCAGCTTGGAAGCAGACGAAGTTACTTTTACATTTTCTTCTTTGTCATTTTCAATCTCAATTTTTATTTTATCCCCGGAATACTCCTGAAGGACCAGTTCGTCTGAACGGAGACTGATTTCGATGTAATCCGCAGCATCCACAGTACAGAACCGTGTGTTTTCTTTGATGGTTTCTCCTGTTGCTGCTGACTGCTGTTCTTCCTGAGAGCTTCCATGACGATTTCCAACCGTGATATTCTTCATGATCTGCAGACCGTTTTGAAGCTCATCCGTCATTCCCATATCTTCCATGCAGGCTCCCATAGCGGCTCCGGCTGCCGAAAAGCCGATTCCCAAGGCAAGAAAAACACCGGCGATGATCATCATCACTTTTATAAACTTCTTCATGCACCTTCACCTCTCCTTCTGAATTTCGCCAGAATTCTCTGGCAAAAATCCGTAATCTTTCTCAAAAGTACGGGAAGCATTTTCCCTGCCAGCCATATGACTGCCACTCCTGCAAGAATTCCAAGAGCCATCAGCAGGCATCCTGCTCCAATCATCAGGATTCCCGCTGCCGGATTTTCAAAGCAGGCAGCGATTCCTGCCAAAACAGTTCCGACAGCTCCGATCACAAGTCCCAGTGCTGCTGCACCAAGAGCAAAGACCAGCAAAAACGGAAGCAGTAAAATGGTCACAGCCACTCCGAGAATTCCTCCAAATATCCCAGGAATAAACGGTGCTGCAAAGACAAGCACAATCAGAAGAAGGATGGCTCCCGTATGATTCTTTTTCTTTTCATAATGATATCCTCTCTCCGCTCTCTCAAAGCCTTCTCTTGCCTTCTCTCCGGCTTTATTCAACGCCTGATCCATCTGTTCTCCGGCACGGCTGAATGTCTGCTCAAATCTGGCTCTGTCCCTGCCGAACCGACGTTCTTCCTGTCCGGCTCTGCGGGAATCTCTCTGAGCATTTCTCCCCTGACTCCCATGTACATTTTCTTCAGAAAATCCATCTCCATTCCTCTCCGGGGACTGATTTTCTCCGGCAGCTCCGGTTCTGGTTATCTGTGTGTATTTGTCAGGCATCTGACCTGCCTCTCTGGTTCTGGCATCTTCATATCCCAGTTCTGTATATTCTGCAAAAGAATCATTGCTCTCTTTCAGATCTGCTTTGATAATGGCTGCTACCTTACCCGGACTTCCCAGCTCGCGGATCACTTCGCTTTCTTTCTCTGCTCCCGCATCGTCAAAATAGCTCTCATAATAGTCAAGCGCTTCCTCACGTTCCGCGTCAGAAATGTCCGAAAGCAGCCTTGCCAGCTGTTCCATAAACTGCGCTCTGTTCATACTCTATATTCCTCCCTCAAACATCCTGGTAATCTTCGATGAATAGTTTTTCCATTCTATCTTATATAAATTTAGCTGTGCATTTCCTTTTTCTGTAAGTTTATAATAGCGCCGGTTCCTTCCTGCATACGCCTGATCATAGACTTCCAGACAGTCATCTTTCTGAAGACGCCGCAGCACCGGGTAAAGTGTTGATTCGGATATTTCCAGAACACTTCTCACATCCTGTGTAATCTTATACCCGTAAGTCCCCTCCGGTTCCTTGGAA
>CAMBAL010000048.1 GCA_945864225.1 uncultured Blautia sp.
TGCAAAGCTAAGATCTACTGTAATTCATTAAAACTCGCTGTGATTACCTAAAGCCTTCTTTAATTCACAAAAGCCTTCTTTAATTAACAAAAACTCACTTTGATTTTCAGGCATATACATAACAATTTCATAATCCGGCACAAAAACGAAAGCGCCATTGCCTCCGCAGAACCCCTTCTGCCGGAACCAACAGCGCCTTAAAACACCCCATATAAAAAAACTTATCCGTTAATTACAACACCCTTCTGCAGCATAACATTTGCATAAAGAGCCTTTTCGCTTGTAGAAATAATGCAGTAAGCAGTTTTTGCTTCATCATAGAATGCAAAACGCTCGATATTACCAACTGCTGCAGCACCACGCTCATCATGTTTGGCAATAATCTCTTTATAGGTATCCCAGATCGGAGTCTCTACATTATCACCAGGCATTACTTCCATCAGATTCACAGGATGCTCTACATAAGTATCCAGAGGGAATAACTGAAGGATCGCATCCAGAATTTCCGGAACACCATGTCCATCGCAGCGGATCGTGATTGCATTCTTGCCCATGGATTCTACCGGGAAATTGCCGTCTGCAATAACAAGACGGTCACTATGTCCCATTTCACACAAAACCTTTAATAATTCAGGGGATAAAATTTCAGGAATTCCTTTTAACATATTCATTTCTCCTTTCATTTCAGCAGCAGTGTATGTCCGCTGTGACTGATTTTCCATAACGTACGAAGCAGAATCTCTTTTTCGCTACTCTATACCATAACTTGATTTTGGAATGAAAACAAGGCAATATTTTCCGGGAAATGATGAAATTTTTATGGTTGACAGGAAGATAGGGATGAGGTAATATGAAATCAAACAGAAACGTTTCGGTCTCTGAGACAACATAGTGCGTACACATGAAAAAAGGATTGCCAGAGAATAGAAAATGTACAATCCGGTGCTCCAGATCGGAGAAATCAGATCTGATTAGTATAATCCACGTTAGTGTTGATTATACGAGACACAATGATATCAGGTTCATACAAAACAATCAAAAAACAGGATGATATCAGGCACATACAAAACAATCACAGAACAGGGAGGAAAAAATTATGCCATTAGTTACATCGAAAGAAATGTTATTAAACGCTCAGAAAGGCGGCTATGCAGTTGGTGCATTTAATGCAGAGAATATGGAGATGGTTAAAGCCATCATTCAGGCTGCGGAAGAATTGAAAGCTCCGGTCATGATCCAGACAACTCCATCAACAATCAAATATGGAACACTGGAAACGTACTCCGCAATCGTAGCAGCAGAAGCTGCAAAAGCGACAGTACCGGTATGTCTGCACCTGGATCATGGCAGCAGTTTTGAACTGGCTATGCAGGCGATGAAAGCAGGATATACTTCTGTTATGATCGACGGTTCCAAACTGGATCTTGAGGGAAATATGGAAGTCAGCAAAAAAGTAGCAGATGTTGCTGCAGCAATGGGAATTCCATGTGAGGCGGAACTTGGAAAAGTCGGCGGTAAAGAAGATGATCTGGAAGCCGAGGCAGATACTAATACAGATCCGCAGGAAGCAAAAGAATTTGTTGAGCGTACAGGAGTAACTTCTCTTGCAGTAGCAATTGGAACAGCACATGGATTTTATGTGGGAACTCCGGTTCTGGACAAGGAACGTCTCAGTGAAATCAGAGAAGTGGTAGATATTCCGCTGGTTCTTCACGGTGCATCCGGTCTTACCGACGAAGATGTCCGTGACTGTGTAAAACGGGGTATCTGTAAAGTGAATTTTGCAACAGAACTTCGTGCTGCATATACCAAAGCAGTGAAAGAGCTTCTGGAAGAAAAACCAGATACGATTGATCCGAAAGCATATGGAAAAGCCGGTATTGCAGCAGTCAAAGAACTGGTAATGAGCCGTATGAAAGTCTGCGGATGTGACGGAAAAGCAGAATAATAAGAAAACAGCAGATACGAGGTGAGGTGATTTTTACGGCTGCAACGATGAAAGATATCGCCAAACGTACCGGGCTTGGACTGGCTACGATTTCTTCCTATTTTAATGGAGGAAATGTAAGAGAGAAGAATCGCATAAAAATCGAAGAAGCTATTGAAGAACTTCACTATGAAGTTAATGAGGTCGCAAGAGGATTGAAGACCAATGCGACAAAGACCATCGGTGTTGTCATTCCAGAACTGAATAACGTGTTCTGCTCGGAAATTATCACTGGAATGGAAGATATTCTGCGAAGTCATGGTTACGCTACCATTATCTGTGACTGCCGGACAGACAGAACTCTGGAAAAAGAAGCTGTGGATTTTCTGACCCGCAAACGAGTAGATGGAATTGTGAATATGCCGGTGGATATTACAGGAAGCCATCTGACAGAATTTCAGGATAAAGGCAGACCGGTTGTACTGATCGACCGTAAAATTCAGGGTATGGAGTGTGACAGTGTTCTGGTAGACAATCAAAAAGCTGCTCACGACGCTGTGGAACTGCTTTTGAAGAACGGACACAGGAATATTGGAATCGTGTGCGGACCGAGAGATGTATTTACTGCCCGGGAACGCATGAAAGGATATTATGCCGCTCATGAGGAAACCGGAATTGCGGTACGGGAATCGTTGATCTATCACGGGGATTATACGATTCAGAGCGGGGCTCGCGCTCTGGAAACACTTGTGGATCGAAACAAAGATATGACTGCTGTTTTTGTTACGAATTATGAAATGACCATGGGGGCTGTGATCGGACTGAATGAACTGGGGATTTCCATTCCGGGACAAATGTCGGTCATCGGTTTTGATAATCTGCAGTTTGCCCGGGCATGCAGCCCGAAACTCACGATTGTATCGCAGCCTACACAGGAAATCGGCAGAGAAGTGGCAAGAATCCTTCTGAAACATCTGGAAGACGGAGAAACAGCAATAACCACCGAAAAACTGCAGACAGAAATGATCATGGGCAGATCCGTGGTGAAATATGGAGGAATATATGAATAAACCGTATTTATTAGGCATTGATATCGGTACCAGTGCCTGCAAAGTGGCAGTGTTTGACCGGGAAGGTCATGTGGTTGCTGCTGCGACAGGCGACTATCCGGTGTATTACCCGAAGGAGGGGTGGGCGGAACAGAATCCTGAGGAATGGTGGACGGCAGTCTGCCATGCGATTGGTAAAACTCTGGACAGCGGGAAAATCTGTCCGGACCAGATTGCAGGAGTAGGAATTGACGGACAGAGCTGGTCTGCGATTGCAATTGACAAAGAGGGCCATGTATTGACCAATACACCGATCTGGATGGATACCAGAGCGCAGTCCATCTGTGACCGCCTGAACAATGAAATAGGAGCCGATGAAATTTTTGCGCTGGCAGGGAATTCCCTTCAGCCCTCATATACGACTGCAAAGATTCTCTGGTATCAGGAAAACCTGCCGGATGTATATAAAAAAATTGACAAAATCCTGCAGTCCAACAGTTATATTGCCTATAAACTGACAGGGGCTGTGACTCAGGATGTATCGCAGGGATACGGACTTCACTGCTTTGATATGAGAAATGGATGCTGGAATGAAGAGATGAGCAGAAAGCTTGGAATTCCCATGGATTTTCTGCCGGATATTGTTCCATGTGATCAGGTTGTCGGAACTGTTACGAAAAAAGCCGCACAGGAATGCGGCCTTGCAGAAGGAACTTCGGTGGTTGCAGGAGGCCTGGATGCTGCCTGCGGTACACTGGGAGCCGGAGTGATTCATCCGGGAGAAACGCAGGAACAGGGCGGTCAGGCCGGAGGAATGAGTATCTGCATGGATACCTACAAAGCGGATCCAAGATTGATCCTGGGATATCATGTGGTTCCCGGACAGTGGCTGCTGCAGGGAGGAACTACCGGCGGCGGTGGTGTCATGCGCTGGTTTGAAAGAGAATTTGCCGGTTATGAGCGGGAAATGCAGAAACAGAACGGGAAATCTTCTCTTGTTCAGCTGAATGAGATTGCCGAAGAAGTCGCACCGGGAAGTGAGGGAGTGGTTTTTCTTCCTTATATGGCGGGCGAGCGTTCCCCGATCTGGAACCCGGATGCCAAAGGCGTATTTTATGGACTGGATTTTTCCAAAACCAAAGGTCATATGGTCCGGGCATGTATGGAAGGGGTTGCTTTTTCCCTGAGACACAATCTGGAAGTGGCAGAGGAGGCAGGTGCAGAGGCAGAGGTACTTCGTGCCATGGGAGGTTCCGCAAATTCTCTGCTGTGGACACAGATTAAATCCGATATTACCGGAAAACCGATCGTGGTTCCGTCTTCTGATACGGCAACCACCCTGGGAGCGGCTATCCTTGCAGGTGTTGGTGTAGGATTTTATAAAGATTATGAAGAGGCGGTTTCGCTGACTGTAAAAACTACAAGAGAACATCATCCGAATCCGGAAAACAGAGAAGTCTATGATCAGAATTATCAGACCTATCTGAAGGTGTATGAATCTTTGAAAAACCTGATGAAGAGATAAAACGTGTGTTTTCAGGAATGATGAAGATGCAACAGGTATATTTTCAAAATGCATAAAAGAAATAAAAACGTGTGCTTTTGAAATGACCTAAAAATAAAAGTTGAAAAACAGGAGTCTTTCAAAAAAGGAGGAACTGACAAATGAAAGCAGCAGTAGTTGTAGCTAATGAGGATGTACAGTATCTGGATGTGGAAGAACCACAGGTGAAACCAGGGTATGTCAAAGTAAAAGTAAAGGCATCCGGAATCTGCGGATCGGATATCCCGCGTGTGTTGCATAACGGCGTGCATTTTTATCCCATTGTACTGGGACATGAATTTTCCGGAGATGTAGTAGAGGTAGGGGAAGGCGTTACCAAGACAAGAGTCGGCGACCGTGTTTCCGGTGCACCTCTTCTTCCGTGCATGAAATGTGATGACTGCCAGAACGGAAATTATTCTTTATGCAAGCATTATAGTTTCATTGGTTCCAGAGAGCAGGGAAGCAATGCGGATTATGTGGTTCTTCCGGAAAAAAATGTAGTACCGTTTGATGCCTCCGTTCCTTATGAACAGGGAGCAATGTTTGAGCCGTCTACCGTTGCTCTTCATGGCCTGCTTCAGAATGACTATCAGGGAGGACAGTATGTTGCCATTCTCGGCGGTGGCACCATCGGTATGTTTACTATGCAGTGGGCAAAAATTTTCGGCTCCAGAAAAGTTGTTGTTTTTGATATCAGCGAGGAACGTCTTGCTCTGGCAAAACGTCTGGGTGCGGATGAAGTGATCAACACAACCAAAGAAGATTTTATGAAGACTGCCATGGACATTACCGGCGGTAAAGGTTATGGATATGTTTTTGAGACCGCAGGACAGGTGCCGACTATGCATATGGCATTTGAACTGGCTGCCAATAAAGCGCATGTATGTTTTATCGGAACACCGCATGTAGACCTTTCCTTTACACCAAAGCAGTGGGAAAATATGAACCGCAAGGAATTCAAACTTACCGGTTCCTGGATGTCCTACAGTGCACCATTCCCGGGAAAAGAATGGGAACTTACCGCACATTATTTTGCAACAGGGCAGCTGAAATTTGATCCGGATCTGATCTACAAAAAGATACCGATGAGTCAGGCGCAGGAAGCATTCCAGCTGTACAAGACACCGGGACTTGTAAAGGGCAAGATCCTGCTTGTGAACGAAGATTAGGAGAATGCGGGAAATGATACTGACAGTAACGTTAAATGCGGCAATTGATAAGCGCTATGTGGTGGAAGGCTATAAGGTCGGCGAGGTAAACCGGGTCAAAGAATGTGCCTATGTACCTGGCGGAAAAGGATTGAATGTTTCCAAACCTGCCGCAATCTATGGCGCGGAAGTGGTTGCTACGGGATTTGTGGGCGGTCATGCAGGCAATTATATTGAAGAAAAACTGCTGCCGTTTCATATTAAGAGTGATTTTTATCATGTAGAAGCAGAAAGCCGTTCGTGCATTAACATCTGGGATGAAGTGAACCATGTGCAGACGGAATTTCTGGAGCCTGGCTTTACACTGACACCGGAGGATTTTGCCGGATTTACAGAGAAATTTCAGGGGCTTGTACAAAAAGCGGATGTGGTGGCAATGTCCGGAAGCGTACCAAAAGGACTGGACGGAACCGCCTACCAGAAACTGGTAAAAATCGTAAAAGACGCAGGGAAACCGGTGATTCTGGATACCAGCGGCAAACTGCTGGAAATGGGAATCGAATCCTGCCCGACGATGATTAAGCCGAACATTGATGAGATTCGTATGCTGACCGGAACATCCTGCGATAATCTGGAAGAGATTATTGAGGCTGCTAAAGCTATACATGAGAAAGGCATTGAGATCGTTGCCGTTTCTCTGGGCGGGGATGGTTCCATTGTAGTGTGTGGCGAAGGTGTTTTTCAGGCGAAAGTTCCGAAAATTGATGCAGTGAATACGGTTGGATGCGGTGATTCCATGATTGCCGGATTTGCGCTTGGAATCAGTGAAAAACTGCCGATGGAGGAAATCCTGCGAAAGGCCAGTGCAATTTCTGCTGCAGCAGCCATGAGAGAAGAGACCGGATTTTTTGTAAAGAAAGATATGGAAGAAATTCTGCCGAAAGTACAGATTATCAGGCTGGACTGAAAAAGCTTCAGAAGATAATAAAAATAACTATTTATAAAATAACCATTTATATTGAAGGAGGAAATGAACAATGCCATTTATTGATCCGTCTACAGTACCACAGAGAACCCTGTATACAGGGGTAAAAATGCCAGCAGTGGGAATGGGAACCTTTGGAAGTGACCATGCAGATCCGGATGCAGTATCTGCTTCCGTTGCAGGTGCCATCCGTGTTGGATACCGTTCCTTTGACTGTGCAGCCTGCTATGGAAATGAAGATCAGATTGGAAAGGTTTTCCAGGATGCTTTTGCGGAAGGCATTGTAAAAAGAGAAGAGCTTTTTATTGCATCCAAGGTATGGAACGACATGCACGGTGATGGAGATGTTCTTCTGGCATGTGCGAAAACTCTGAAAGACCTGAAGCTGGATTATCTGGATATGTACTATGTACACTGGCCATTCCCGAACTACCATGCACCGCACTGTGACGTGGATTCCCGTAATCCGGATTCCAAGCCGTTTACGGTAGAACGTTTTATGAAGACCTGGAGACAGATGGAACGTCTTGTGGATATGGGACTTACAAAACACATCGGTATGTCAAACATGACCATTCCGAAACTGGAAGCAGTTCTTCCACTGTGCAGAATCCAGCCGGCAGCTATTGAGATGGAACTTCATCCATGCTTCCAGCAGCCGGAGCTGTTTGATTACTGCCGTGCACATAATATTGAAGTGGTAGGCTTCTGCCCGATTGGTTCTCCGGAACGTCCGGAACGTGACAAAATGCCGGAAGATATTGCGGATATCGAACTTCCGGAACTGAAAAAAATCGCAGAGGCTCATGGAGTCCATCCGGCAGTTGTCTGCATCAAGTGGGCAGTTCAGAGAGGCCAGACTCCGATTCCATTCTCCCTGAAAGAAAAGAATTATACCAAGAATCTTCAGTGTGTGACAGAAGATCCGCTGACAGAGGAAGAAATGGAAATCATCAAATCACTGGATAAAAACAACCGCCTGATCAAAGGCCATGTATTCCTGTGGGAAGGTGCCAACGACTGGCATGATCTCTGGGACGAAGATGGAGTGATCGTGAAATAATAAGCGGGGACTTGTCGGTTAAGGCCGTTTTTAAGTCTTTCATCAATAAGCAGGAATCTTCTTCAGAATCCGGTGCTTTTTGGCATCTGGTTTTCTGCAGGAGATTTCTGTTTTTTTACATTACAGGAAAGTGCTTTGTATTTTCCTGTGATATAGATAAAGATTACAGGAGTGTGCTTTGCATTTTCCTGTGATATAGCAAAATTACAGGAGCGTTCTCTGTATTTTTCTGCAATATAAGAAACTGCTTCATGAAACGACAATTGTAAAAATTGCTGAAACATGATAACATAAAAGAATAGATGCCGTATTTTTGAAAGAATAGAATAGTGTGCGGCTTTTAAGAAAAATGAACGGAGAAGGCAGAATTTATGTATCGTATTTTACTTGTGGATGATGAGATTCTTGTGCGTGATGCGATTAGGGAAAATATTGACTGGGCCGGCATGGACTGTGAACTTGTGGGGGACTGCCAGAACGGGCAGGAAGCAGCAGAGTTTGTAAACAAGCACCCGGTTGATATTGTATTAACGGATATCTGTATGCCTTATATGGACGGCATGGAACTGAGTCATTTTCTGCACGATAACTATCCGGATATTGTGATTGTGATTTTCAGCGGATTCGGGGAATTTGAGTATGCCAAAAAAGCAATTCAGTATAATGTAAGCGAATATCTTCTGAAACCGATCACAGCCATGGAACTGACTGCTGTGATCGGTCGGATGAAAGAAAAAGTAGACCAGCGTCAGAAAGAAAAACGGAAACTGGAAAATCTCACAAAAGCCTCCGAGAATTACCGCAAAAATGCGCAGATCATCCGCTCCAAGGCGATTGAAGCACTTGTTGGCTGTTCACAGGATGTAAATGAGAGTCTTGCGCAGCTGAAAAATATGGGAATCGAACTTGTCGGTCCCAATTACAGAGTGGCGGTGTTTGACATTGACCTTTACTCGGATATGTATAAAGTGGATGTGGAAAAGCGGCAAGAGAGCGCCCTGATGGCATTTGTCCTTTATAATATCAGCAATGAGATCGCTGAGAGGGAATCCGCAGGAATTGCTTATCAGGAAGGCAGCAACCGTGTGTGTATTCTGTTTCAGGGAGTGCGGACACGGGATTCGAACAATAAAATCCGCAGTATCTGCAGAGAAATCCAGCAGAAAGTAAAAGAAGTGATCGGAATCGAAGTTTCCATGGGAATCGGCGGATGGGTGAGAAACCTGGAAGATCTGATACTTTCTCATGACGTGGCTGCCAAAGCAATACAGTATCGTTATCTGCTGGGTGGCAGCCTCCTTCTGGATATGGAAGAGAAAAAACCGAACAGAGAAATCTCTCTGTATGATACTTTGGAACAGCTTACAGACAGTTTGAAAACCGGCAAAAAAGAAACGATGGAACTATGCCTGTCGCGGATGGAGCAGGAAATTAAAGATGCACTTGTGGAAAAAAGCCGTGCATGCATGTATCTGCAGCAGATTGTCCGTGCAGTCGGAAGTGCCAGTGAGTCTTTACAGACAGAGCGGGAGGAGCCGCTCCGGGGAAGTGAGACTCTGCTGCGCAATGTGACAGAGCAGAGTACGTTTCAGCAGGCCATCGGTCTGGTCAAGGAATATGCGGAAGAAGTATTTGAGAAACTGTCCAGTCTGAACAGCTCCAGCGGCCAGCGTCAGGCCAGTCTTGCACTGGATTATATACAGAATAATTACATGGATCCCAATCTGAGTCTGAACAGTATCTGTTCTTATTTAAGTATCAGTACCAGTTATTTCAGTACGATATTCAAGGAAGTAACAGGCGAGACCTTTATGGAAGTACTGATTCGCACCCGTATGGATAAGGCAAGAGAGCTTTTGGAAAATACAACCCTCAAAAACTATGAGATCGCAGAAAAAGTAGGATTTTCCGATCCCCATTACTTCGGAATCTCGTTCAAAAAGATCACCGGAAAAACTCCTACCGAGTATGCCAGGGAGTATCGTAAATGACAGGCAAAAAAGAATATGGACGGATTCTGGGAAAGTTTAAAAGTATACAGAGTTCGATATTTATGGCAATATCAGTACTGGTTCTCTGTGCGGTCGTTATTGTAACCGCTGTTTCCATGAGATATACCCGTTCTTCTATTTTTGAGAATTCCGTTGTATACACAAAAACAATCATACAGCAGATGACCCAGAATATCGATTCCTATATTGATTACATGGATAATATTGCGCTGATGGTTTCGGAGAGTGATGATGTACAGAATTTTCTTTTTTCGGACAATGACAGTTCGGAATTCAGAAAGAGGCTTTCGAGTCAGTACTCCACAATTCTTAACAGCCGTAACGATATCCGTAATCTGGGTGTCCTCTGCGTGGGCGGTAAATATCTGGTGAATGAAGGAACGCAGACTCTGAATCCTTATCTGGATATTGAGGGACAGGAGTGGTATCAGAAGGCAATGTCCAGTGAGGGAGCATCCAGCCTGACATCTTCTCATGTGCAGCATGTGATCCAGGGGGAAAGGCCGTGGGTCATTACACTGAGCCGCAGGATTCCGAATAATCTGGACAATGGGAAGGACAGAGACGGTATTTTCTTTATTGATCTGAATTACAGCGCAATCAGTGGATTGTGTGATAACAACAGCATCGGGGAAAAAGGTTATATCTTTATCGTGGATGAGAATGGAAATATTGTTTATCATCCGCAGCAGCAGCAGCTTTACAATGAATTGCAGACAGAGAATATTGATATTGTCATGAATGCGGATTCTGATACGGTGATTACCGACAACAGTGATAATGGAAAACTTTATACCATTTCCAGATCAGAAAAAACAGGATGGACGGTTGTCGGGTGCATGAATGTGGGAGAACTGATGAAGAACAGCAGACAGGCGCAGAGTATTTATATTCTGATGGCAGCTGCGCTTGTGGTCATTGCATTATTGATCTCGAATCTGATTGCAAGAAATATCACACTTCCGATCCAGCGCCTGCGTGATTCCATGGCAAAAGTTCAGGAAGGAGATTTTGAGACTGCTGATGTGGAAGTAGTTTCTGAGAATGAGATCGGGAGCCTGACAACCTCCTTTAATGTAATGACACACCGGATCCAGGAGCTGATGGAGCAGAATATCTATGAACAGAAAGAAAAGAGAAAGAGTGAGCTGAAAGCTCTTCAGTCACAGATCAATCCGCATTTTCTGTATAATACGCTGGATTCCATCATCTGGATGGCGGAAGGCAAAAAGAATGAAGAAGTGGTGCTGATGACTGCTTCTCTGGCACGCCTTCTCCGTCAGAGTATCAGTAATGAGGATGAACTGGTTTCTGTCGGGCAGGAAGTGGAATATGCCAGAAGTTATCTCACGATTCAGAAAATGCGCTACAAAGACAAGCTGGAATTTCAGATTGATGTTGCTCCCGAGATCAGCAAAGTCATGATCATTAAACTGGTTCTTCAGCCGATCATTGAAAATGCCATTTATCATGGATTGAAATACAAAGAGAGCCGGGGGCTTCTGATCGTTCACGGTTATGCGGAAAATGACCGTGCAGTCCTGGAGATCATTGATAACGGAGTCGGTATGGATCAGCAGACTCTGGATCATATTTTTGAAAGACACAAAGTGAATTATCACTCCAATGGAGTCGGAGTCTATAATGTGCAGAAACGGCTTCAGCTGTATTATGGAAGTGACTTTGGAATTACCTATCGAAGCCGTGTAGGCGAAGGAACTATGGCAACCATTACGATTCCTATGAACCAGGAGGGCGCCCATGAGACAACATAAAAAAAGAATGATGATTCTGGGAATCGTGATTGCTGCGCTCGCTCTGTTTCTGGGACTGCGTTTCTCGGACTGCCGCAGCAAAAATCAGAACTGGTCCCTTGTCTATATCCCAAAAACAATCGATAAAACCAACGATTTCTGGACATCTCTGATCGCAGGGGTGAATATGGCGGCAAAAGAATATGGTGTTTCTGTGGAGATTATGGGGCCAGACAGAGAACAGGATGTAGAACGGCAGAATGAACTTCTGGCTCAGGCCATTGAGATGAAACCGGATGCACTGATGATCTCACCGTCCAGTTTTACAGAATCAGAGGAACTTCTGAGAACTGCGAAAGAGAAGGGAATCCCTGTGATCTACATCGATTCCTATACGAAAGACGAAATTCAGGATCTGACTGTCGCAACGGACAATCTGGAAGCCGGTAGAAAACTGGGCGAGTATGCGGCAAAGCTTCTGGATGATGACAGCCGGATCGCGGTGGTATGCCATGTAAAAGGAGTTTCAACCGCCCTGGAGCGCGAGCAGGGATTCCGTGAGGGACTCGGGGATAAATCAGAGAATATTGCGGAAGTGGTCTACTGTGATTCCATGTATGAAAAATCCTATCGACTGACCATGGAACTTCTGGGAAAATATCCGGATCTGGAACTGATCGCAGGTCTGAATGAATATTCTTCTGTTGGAGCAGCCCGGGCAATCAGAGATTCCGGTCTGGAAGGCAGGGTAAAAGTGGTCGGTATCGACAGTTCGCAGGAGGCTGTAGAGCTGATGGAGCAGGGAGTCTTCCAGTGCCTGGTTCTTCAGAAAGCGTTCAAAATGGGATATCTTGGACTGAAAGAAACTGTGAAAATGCTCAAAGGAGAACATGTGGAAAAAAATATTGATTCCGGATCCGAAGTAGTGACTCCCGAAAATATGTATACCAGTGAAAACGAGAAGCTTCTGTTTCCATTTGACAGCAATGGATGGGAGTAAATCGCTTCTGTATGAAAAAGGTTAAAAATTTACGGTATCGTAAATTTTTAACCTTTTTCTAGAAGAATTTCCATTTTCATCAGAAGAATAAAAAGTTATTATTATTAAGACAAAACACGAGAGTGTAAAAAAAGATAGGGAGGGAAAAAATTGGAAAAGCTGAAACATAATCCAATCGTAAAAAAGCTCGGACTTAACAGAATCCTGTTGGTGGGGATTCTGATTCTTATGTTCGTGGTTTTCAGAGCCGCACTGGGAAGTAAATTCCCGATTGCCGACAGTATCAAATCCACATTGAACTATGTGTATTTCCTGGGCTTTTTGTCACTCGGCGTTACATTTGTAATTGCTACCGGAGGAATTGATTTCTCCATCGGACCGGTAATGTTCTGCTGTGCACTGATTTCCGGTTACTGCATGACCAGCTACGGTGTTCCATGCATCTTATCTATGGTAATCTGTATTCTGGTTGGTACCTGCTTCGGAATCTTTAACGGATGGCTCGTATCCTATATGTCGGTACCGGCATTTATCGTATCCATGGCATCCATGAACATTGCAAAAGGTCTTGCATCAGTATTTACCAAGACCCAGTCTGTAAGCTGGCCGTTAGGTAATGACCCTGAGAATGGATGGTTCAGAAACATTGTTTCCTACAACGGATTTCCGGTGGGTCTTGTAATTTTCCTCGGTGTTGCTGTCCTTTGCGGTATTGTTCTTTACCGTACTAAACCGGGACGTTACATCCTTTGCCTTGGTTCCAACAGTGAGGCAGTTCGTCTTTCCGGTGTTAACACGAAGAAATGGCGTATGCTTGCATACATCATCTGCGGACTGATGGCAGGAATTGCAGCTCTGTTTTTTGTAGCTACTTATACAACGGTTCAGCCGGGATATGGTGACCAGTACAACAACGAGGCTATTGCAGGCTGCGTTATGGGCGGTACATCCATGGCAGGCGGACTTGCATCCATCGGCGGTACAGTGATCGGTGTATGTATCATTTCTCTTTTGCAGCAGGGCATCATGGCCTTTGGTCTTGGAAAAGGACAGCAGATGATCATTACCGGTATCATCGTAATCGTAGCAGTTTATGCCGATGTTTCTGCAAGACGCAGAAAGAATTAATGTGAAGGGAGGATGCAGCAATGAGTGAAGTTATTTTGACAATGAAAGACATTGATAAGTCCTTTCCTGGAGTTCATGCTTTGGATCACGTTAATTTCGAGGTGAAACGCGGTGAAGTGCATGCTCTTATGGGAGAAAATGGTGCCGGAAAATCTACACTGATGAAGGTTCTGACCGGTATTTACCAGAAGGACTCCGGTTCCATTACCTACAAAGGCAAAGAAGTGGAATTCCACAACACAAGAGAAGCACAGGATGCAGGTGTTGTAATCGTACATCAGGAATTAAATATGGTGGGTGACCTTACCGTCGCTCAGAACATTTTCATCGGACGTGAGCCTAAGAAGGGCTTCCGCATTGATGATAAAAAAATGATCGAGGATTCCAAGAAACTTTTCAGAGAGCTGAATATTGATATTGACCCGAAAGAGAAGATGCACAACCTTACTGTTGGTAAACAGCAGATGTGCGAGATCGCAAAAGCGATTTCTCATAAGGCGGAGGTTATTATCTTTGATGAGCCTTCTGCAGCTCTGACAGAGAAAGAAATTGCTGACCTGTTTGTCATCATCCGTGACCTTCGTGAAAAGGGACTGGGAATTGTCTATATTTCACATCGTATGGATGAGATCAAGGTTATCACAGACCGTGTAACTGTTATGCGAGACGGTGGTTATGTAGGAACTCTGGTTACCGCTGAGAGCTCCAAGGAAGATATCATCAATATGATGGTTGGCCGTGTTATTTACGAAGATCCGAAACAGCACAGCATGGTTGCTCCGGACGCTCCTGTTGTTCTTAAGGTAGAACATCTGAATGCAGGCAAGATGGTTCAGGATGTCAGCTTTGAACTTCGCAGAGGAGAGATTCTCGGTTTCTCCGGACTGATGGGTGCCGGACGTACAGAGACAGCCAGAGCCCTGTTTGGCGCAGATCCGAAACAGAGCGGAAAGATTTCTGTTATGGGAAAAGACGGTCAGCTTCATGAAGTAACCATCAACAGCCCGCAGGATGCTGTGAAATATGGTATCGGTTATCTTTCAGAGGACAGAAGAAGATACGGATGTGTCGTACAGAAGTCCTGTATTGAAAATACAACTCTGGCTACTATGGAAGAGTTTACAAGTGGTCTTCTGATCAACTCAGCCAAAGAGAAAGAAGTAACCGAGAGATACATTAAGGAACTTGCAACAAAGACACCTACTGCAGATCAGCTTGTTGTAAATCTTTCCGGTGGTAACCAGCAGAAAGTGGTTATTGCCAAGTGGCTTACAAGAAACAGTGATATTCTGATCTTCGATGAGCCTACCAGAGGTATCGACGTTGGTGCCAAGAACGAAATTTATAAATTAATGAACAAACTGGCAGCTGAGGGTAAATCAATTATCATGATTTCTTCAGAGATGACAGAAGTTCTCCGTATGAGTGACCGAATCATCATTATGTGTGAGGGTAAAGTTACAGGAAATATTGATATTTCCGAAGCAACCCAGGAAAACATTATGAACAAGGCTACACGAAATATCGATTAAGGAGGACAGTCATGACTAAGAAGAAAAAAAGTATTTTAAGTGATCAGAGATTTATTGTTTTGTTAGTTGTTATTGCATTGACAGCAGTATTCTCAGTGATGAGTAAAGAGTTCAGACAGTATAATACTCTTCTGAGCCTTCTGGATTTTTCCTACTATGACCTTCTGATGGCAATCGGTGTTACGTTTCCGCTTATTACAGCCGGTGTAGACCTGTCAATCGGAACAGGAATGGTTTGTTACGCACTGATCGGCGGAACTCTGATCAGAAGCTACGGATGTCCTGTTATTGTTGCAATGCTGGTATGTGTGCTGCTGGGCGTTCTGTTCGGTGCAATCAACGGCAGCCTGATTGGTATTATGAATCTTCCGCCATTCCTGGCTACTCTTTGTACCTGTATGATTACCCGTGGTATCGGTTCTTTGTGCAGTGCAACTCCATGGCCGGGACTTACACAGGAAGGCGGCTGGTTCCACTCTATCTACAAGCTTACCATTGGTACAGGAAGAAGTGCTGACCGTTATCCGATTGGTTTCCTTTGGATGGTTCTTATGGTTCTTCTGATGGAATTCGTTCTGAACCATACGAAATTTGGTCGTTATACGATCGCTATCGGTTCCAACAAAGAAGCAGCAGCTCTTTCCGGAATCAATGTAAAGTTCTATCATGTAATGGTATATGTTGTCTGCGGTCTGTTTGTAGGTCTTGCAGCAACTGCATATGCAGCAGTTACTCCTACTGTACAGCCGGGTACCGGTGCAGGTCTTGAAATGGATGCCATCGGCGGTGTATTTGTAGGTGGTGTTGCAGCATCCGGCGGATATGGATCCATTCTTGGAACCTTCGTAGGTATTTATGTAATCATGCTTTTGAAGACCGGTCTTCCCTATATTGGTCTTCAGGCTAACTGGCAGCAGATTATCACAGGTATCGTTCTGATCGTTGCGGTCCTGATCGATATTCTCAAAGAGAAAAAGGGAATGCAGTAAATTTTATTAAGATATGTGAAACGGCGAACGTTTTTACATAAACAAAGCTATATAATAAAAGGAGGAAAACAAAATGACAATGAAAAAAGTGATCGCACTGGGAATCAGTACAGCAATGGTGGCAGGTATGGCCGTTACACCAGTATTTGCAGCAGAGGATCCTACCGCACAGTTTGAGGGACTGACAGCTAATGAAGCTTACGAATTCCCGATGATGGTAAAATCTTTCCAGTCTACATATTGGGAAGCAGCTATGAAAGGTATGGAAATGGCTGCTGAAGAACTTGGCGTTACTTTCAAAGCACAGGGACCGAACAGCGAATCTGATATCGCTGACCAGGTAAACATGATCAACACAGCAATCGGAACAAGCCCGGCTGGTCTTGGTCTTGCAGCATGTGATACTTCTTCTGTACTGGAAGCTCTTCAGACATGTGCAGACAAAGGTATCCCGGTAGTTACATTTGATACCGGTGTTGCTGATGCTCCGGAAGGCTCCGTAGTAGCAGAAGTTTGTACAGATAACGCACAGGCTGGTGCTGTTGCAGCTGAAAATATGTATGCAGCCATCAAAGATGTTATCGCAAACGCAGAAGGACAGGTTATCATCGGTGAAATTAACCAGGATGCAACCGCTCTGAATATTCAGCAGCGTGGCGGCGGATTCATTGACAAGATGATCGAACTGCTTCAGGCAGATGGAAAAACTGTTGCAGTAGCTGGTAACGAATTCTATGTAAACGCAGCAACAACAGCAGATGCAGCAGAAGCAGATGCAGACGTTGTGATCCAGGTTGCAGTTCCGGCACAGACAACTGTAGAGCTTTGCTCCACAGAAGCTCAGGCTATCCTTTCCAAAGAAAACTGCATCGCTATCTTCGGTTCCAACCAGACAGCAGCAGAAGGTGTTCTTGCAGCTAACGCAAACCTGAACGTTCTTGGTTCTGACGCAGCAGCAGGCGATGTAATCGGTGTTGGTTTCGATGCTGGTTCTATCATTAAAGCAGCTGTACAGGATGGCACATTCCTTGGTGCAGTTACACAGTCTCCTCTGATGATGGGCTACTATGCAATCTATGCTCTTACAGCAGCTGCAAACGGACAGGAAGTTTCTGACGTTCCTACAGATGGTTACTGGTATGATGCAACAAATATCGAAGACGAGACAATCGCTCCGAACCTGTATGACTAATCTGTAAAAAAAACTAATTTTGTACTGACATGAACGAAAGTTTCTCTACGCAGATAGAGTGATTTAACCATGGAGGGTCGTACACCGGGAACAGGTGTGCGGCCTTCTTTGGTATACGGATGAATGGGAAAAAGATGGCAGGGGGAATACACAAATGTCTGTAATGGGAATTGATATTGGAACAACAACGATCAGTGTGATTATGATGGATGACGAGACCGGAAAGCTTCTGGACAGTCTGACGATTCCTCATAAATCGTTTTTGAAAGGATATCCCGCATACAGTAAGGTTCAGGATCCGCAGGTTATATGGAAACTGACAGAGCAGGCAGCAGCAGAACTGATCAGCAGAAATGGTGTGCCGAAATGTATTGGAATGACCGGTCAGATGCATGGATTTCTGTATGTAGACCAAAAGGGTGAGGCAGTAAGTCCTCTTTATACATGGCAGGATGGAAGCGGAAACGAGTTTCTTCCGGATGGCAGGACAAGTGTGGAAATTCTCCAGAGTGCTGCAGGATCGGCTGCGTCCGGGTACGGCCTGATTACACATTATTATCTGCAGAAAAAAGGACTTGTTCCGGAGAACGCCCGAAAGATGGTAACCATCAGTGACTATATTGCCATGAAACTGTGCGGAGGATGCGATCCGTTTATTGCAGGGGATATGGCTGCAAGCTGGGGATGCTTTGATCTGGAGCTGGGAGATTTCTGCAGACAGGAACTGGAAGAACAGGAATTGGATCTTTCTGTTTTGCCGGAGATTCTATCCGGACATCCGGTTGTGGGAGTTACTTCTGGAGTGTTCCCGAAAAACATTCCGGTAATCGCTTCTCTTGGTGATAACCAGGCAAGCGTGATCGGCTCCGTAAAGGATCTGTCAAATACGGTTCTGATTAATATCGGTACAGGAAGTCAGGTCTCTTTTGGTACAGAACGATATGTAGATGCTCATGGTTCCATTGAACTTCGTCCATGTACGGGCAAGCATTTTTTGATGGTGGGTTCCGGACTCTGCGGAGGAAGAGCCTATGCCATGCTGGAAAAATTTTACCGGGAAGTTTCCGGTACAGAGGATTCCAAAGAGATGTATCGCAGGATGGAACAGCAGGCCCGTGAATTTATGGATGCCTATGGAAAAGAAGCAGCATGGAAAATCAGGACGGCTTTTTCCGGAACAAGAAGCAATCCCGGAGAAAGAGGCAGCATTTCCTCCATCAGTGTGGAAAACTTTTATCCGGGAGCCATGACTCTGGGGATGCTGCAGGGAATTCTGGGAGAATTAAAAGAAATGTACGGGGAGATGTGTTCCATAACAGGAACCAAAGCAGCAAATCTGGTGGGCTCCGGAAACGGACTCCGGCGCAATGCTCTGATGCGGGAACTTGCAGGAGACATCTTCCATATGCCAGTGAAGATTCCCGTATGTACGGAAGAAGCCGCTTATGGAGCAGCACTCCAGGCACTTGTTTCTGCCGGTTTTGAGGATTCTCTGGAAGAGGCACAGAGAAAAATACAGTATGAATCATGAGAAGATAAGAAAGAACCAGATACATCCGGGAAATTATGATTGCAAATAAAGACACTTTTTTTGACAAACAAGGTTCTTCACTATTGATGAAAACTATAGTAATATGTTATTATCAAATATGAAAGAACTCACGTGAAAACAGCAATATGCACAAAAGTTTTACAAATCTTACATATTTAGGAGGGTTTTACAATGGCAACATACTATTTAGCAGTAGACATGGGAGCATCCAGCGGACGTCTGATTCTGGGACATATGGAAAATGGAAAAATGGAGCTGGAAGAAGTTCATCGTTTTGAAAACGGAATGGTAAAAAAAGACGGAGAACTCTGCTGGGAATTTGACCGCATTTTCAAAGAAATCATCATCGGTATGAAGAAATGTAAAGAAATGGACAAGATTCCGGTAAGTATGGGTGTAGATACCTGGGGTGTTGACTTTGTACTTCTTGACAAAGATGACAAGGTATTGGGAAATACTGTCGGATATCGTGATCATCGTACCGATGGTATGGATGAAGAAGTTTACAAGATTATTTCTCTGGAAGACCTGTATGCAAGAACCGGTATCCAGAAGGCAATCTTCAACACTGTTTATCAGCTGATGGCTGTTAAGAAAAAACATCCGGAATATCTGGAACAGGCAGAAACACTTCTTCATGTGCCGGATTATTTCCATTATCTTCTGACAGGTGAAAAAACCAACGAATATACAGAAGCTACCACAGGTCAGCTGGTAAATCCGCATACCAAGGAGTGGGATTACGAACTGATCGATATGCTCGGCTATCCGAGAAAGATTTTCCAGAAGCTGATCATGCCGGGTACTGTGATCGGACATCTCTCTGAAGAAGTTCAGAAGGAAGTAGGATTTGACCTGGAAGTAGTTGCACCTGCAACTCATGATACAGGATCTGCTGTACTGGCTGTACCGGCAAATGATGATGACTTTATCTACATCAGTTCCGGAACATGGTCCTTAATGGGGCTGGAAAGAGAAACTGCAGACTGCTCCAGAAAGAGCTGCGAAATGAACCTTACCAATGAAGGCGGTTATGCAGGAAGATTCCGTTATCTGAAGAATATCATGGGTCTCTGGATGATTCAGTCCGTACGTCATGAAGTCAACGATATGTACAGTTTTGCGGAAATCTGCTCCAT
>CAMBAL010000049.1 GCA_945864225.1 uncultured Blautia sp.
GCATAGTAAAACTCGAAGAATTCTCACATACAGTTGCTGAACTAAAGCCCACTTTGATTCATCAAAAACGTACATTACATGATTAAAGATTCCAGGCTCATAACGGTAAATTGCTTTTCGCTTCCTTTTATCTGACTTCCCATATAACTTTCGATAAAGTTAAAATACCCATCTGCACCAGATTGCTTTTCCCATGTATCTAATGAATGGTATCTCATTATGAGAGAGATGTGCAGTCCTTTTCTGCATTACAGGAAATTGTTCCGCATTTTTCTGTAATATAAAATAGCCTTTCTGGCATGTTCTACGGCGAAGAGGAAATATTTCGTGAGGTGTCTTCATGCATTTATGTTTGAGAATCCGAGACAGTCAATACAGAGATCAAGCAGGAGCAATATGGTTCTTTACATGACGAATCATGCATAAGTTTTATCTAAACAAGAAAAAGGAACGTGCGGAGCTGCGGTTGGAGAAGCAGAGATCGTATGGAAATGAAGCTCACCGCACAGGATGGCGAAAAATGTTAAGAATGGAAGAATATGAAGAGTATGAAAAAGAGTACGAAAAAGAATATGACGAGTCATACTGGAAACGTTTTAGGCGAAACCGGAAAAAGCCGGAGGTTTATGGAACGGAAATAGAAATGGAAAGCGTTGTCCCTGCTCAGAGTGAAGATTATAAAAGTTTCCTGGTGAGATATAGCGAGCAGTTTCAGAGTCCGGTTGAGGAGAATTATGACGGTACTTTTCTGGTGATCAATGAATTGTATGCGGTATCTTACGTGCCAAGTACACTGGTTCCGGAAGTGGAATTGAACAGTTATTCCTATAATGCCATCCCCAAATGTTATTCCTACATGGATGTGGAGAGTCTGCAGGCGTCAGGGGTAACAAGGCTTCATAATCACCCGTATCTGAAATTGCGGGGAGAGGGGACAATGGTGGCAGTGATTGATTCCGGGATTGATTATCAGAATCCCGCTTTCCGGTATGGAAACAGCAGTAAAATTCTGGAAATCTGGGATCAGACGATTCCAGGGGGAGAAAGTGAAAATGCGCCGTTTGGCAGAGTGTTTCGGAAAGAAGAAATTGACCGTGCACTGGTATCGGAAAATCCGCTGGAGATTGTGCCATCCACAGATACGAACGGACACGGAACGATGCTGGCTGGAGCAGCGGCCGGGAAAACAATCGAAGAGGAAAATTTTTCGGGAGCAGCGCCGGATGCGTCCCTGGTGGTAATTAAATTAAAGCCCGCAAAACAGTATCTTCGGGAATTTTATCTTTATCCTTCGGATGCGGAAATTTTTCAGGAGGATGATATCATGCTGGCAATCGCGTATGCCAGACGATGTGCACTGAGATATCAGATGCCTCTTTCTATCTGTATCGGTCTTGGGACAAATAAGGGATCACACAACGGTTTCAGTCCTCTCTGTCAGACCGTGGATAATATGGCCCGTTTTTTCCGGAATTCCATATCCATTGCTGCAGGAAACGAAGGCGCGGCAAGGCACCATTATCATGGAGAACTTGACCGGAACAGGCCGACAGACAATGTGGAACTTCGTGTTGGAGAGAAGGCGAAACAGTTTTCTATGGAATTCTGGGGAAATTCTCCGGAGCTTTTTCAGGTGACAATACAGTCTCCGACGGGAGAATCGCTGATGGTAAGTACTGCGCTTCAGGGGAATACGCAGGAGCTTTCTTTTGTATTTGTGGAAACCAAGGTTCTTGTGAATTATGTTTCGATTGAGCGTTATTCCGGAAATACGCTGGTGTTTTTCCGTTTTCTTCATCCTGCTGCGGGAATCTGGCGATTTCAGATACAGGGCAGAAATATGAATGGTTCAGAATTTAATATGTGGCTTCCGGTGACAGGGACGATACCGGATGATACCTTTTTTCTGCAGTCTTCGCCCTATCATACAATTACTTCTCCGGGAGATGCGGCGGATGGAATGACGATGACCGCTTATCAGTACCGTGATGGGAGTTTGTTTCCACTGGCGAGCAGAGGATTTAATCCGAATGGAACGGTGAAGCCGAATTTTGCTGCGCCGGGAGTGGAAGTGAAAGTGGCATTGCCGGGTGGAAGGTTTGGTTCCGCGTCAGGAACGAGTCTGGCAGCAGCACAGACTGCCGGAATTGCAGCGCTGCTGTTTGAATGGGCGGTAATCAGGGGAAATGAACCGTTTTTTACCGGAAATAATGTCCGGAATTATTTACAGAGAGGTGCACGGAGAGAGGAAAATATGCAATATCCCAATCCGGACTGGGGATATGGGAAAATTAATCTGTATCATACCTTTGAGTTACTGACATAAAATGGGGAAGAAAGATCTTAACTTGTAATTTCGCTTAAATACCGGTATATGGTTGCTGTGGAACAGTTGAATTTACGTGCCACAAAGAAGATGGCCCCTTTCAGGCGGAGCAATCTCTGCTCGTGTAGGCGTCTGATCGAGAATACGGTGAACAGTAACAAAAGAAAAAGAATTGAAAACTGTGAGTTTTCTGTATTATTGACTATTCCTCTGATATGCATTATTATTTAAAAGAAAGAAGAGAATTGTTATAAAGTTGGTATGATATATAAAATCGACAGGAGATGTCATAGGATGTATGGTCATACAGTAATTTTCTTTTGATGTAAAGAAAGCAGTTCCAGTACATCGAATCATAAATAACCAGCGATATCACTTATTGCCAGTCATTTATTTTTCGATGTATTAGAGCGTGTTTGAAAATTCATATGCTTTGCTGACCAAAGAAGTAATGATATAGAAAAACTATATAAGGATAAAAAAGGAGGAATTTTAATTTATGGATCTTTCAACTTTAGTAAAAATGTCAAATGCTTATGGAAGCAATCCGGCTTATGTTCTGGCAGGAGGCGGTAATACTTCTGTCAAAGATGACACTACTCTGTACGTAAAGGGTTCCGGTACACAGCTTGCCACCATTAAGGCAGAAGAATTTGTCGAAATGAGCAGAGCACGTCTGAATGAAATCATGAAAACGGAATATCCCCAAAATGACGTGGAACGTGAATCCGCATATCTTGCAGACGTAATGGCGGCAGTAACAGACGAGGATAAGACCAAACGTCCAAGCGTTGAAGCATTGCTCCATAATTTATTTGCCTATACCTATGTCCTTCATGTTCATCCGACTCTTGTCAATGGACTGACCTGTGGAAATGGCGGAAAGGCGTTTTGTGAACAGATTCTTGGAAAAGAAGTGCTTTGGATTGACATCTGCAAGCCCGGATACACACTTGCCCGCATTTGTTTCGAGAAAATGAATGCTTATAAAGAAGAATTTGGAAAAGATGTTCAGGTTCTTTTGCTCCAGAATCACGGAATTTTTGTTGCAGCAAATACGGTAGAAGAAATTGGTGTTTTATTTGATGATGTTATTAAAAAATTAGAAAAGCAGGTAAAAAGAACAGCTGACGTAAGCGACGCTGTTACCGCTGAAAAAGAGCAGGCAGCACAGAAGCTTTCTCAGTTACTGGGACATGCTGTAGAAGTTGTACCAGCTGCAGAAGTTGATAATTTTGTAAAAGATCGGACAGCTGCCGCACCACTTCTGAAGCCATTCACTCCAGATCACATTGTGTATTGCGGACCATACCCGTTATTTGTGGAAAATATTGATCAGGCAAAAAATGCACTGGATGCCTTTATGGCAGAGAATGACAAAGAGCCAAGACTGATTCTGGTACAGGGCGTTGGCGCATTTATCATGGAAGATGACAAGGGAAAAGCAGCAAAAGCGCAGCTCCTGGTGAAAGATGCGATCAAGCTTGCAGTATATGCCGAAAGCTTTGGCGGTCCGCTGCAAATGACAGATGATATTACATACTTTATTACACATTGGGAAGCAGAAGCGTACCGCAGCAAGAAGTAAAAATGAAAAAGGATGTACCAACAGGCGGTTGGAAGCCTGACTGGTACATCCTTTTTCCAGTTTTGCCTTAGAGCGTGTTTGAAAATTCATTCCCGTCATATGCACGCTCCACTTTGCGGGAAATTTGTCTCGCATTCGGTCAACATAGCCCGCTATGCCTCCCTCATTTGAGTCAAATTTCCACAAATTGTGACGCACATCTGTCGGAAAGCAATTTTCAAACACACTCTAGAGATGGAACACAGTTCCGGTTTTGCCCTGGATGGCATCTCTGGATTTTTCCAGAAGGGTGATCAGGGCGGTGCGACCTGGTTTGGACTCTGCGAAGTCAACGGCTGCCTGAACTTTTGGAAGCATGGAACCTGGGGCAAAATGTCCTTCACGGATGTATTGTTTTGCTTCTTCTACGGAAACATCGCTGAGCCACTTTTCAGCAGGGGTTCCGTAATTCAAAGCAACCTGTTCTACAGCAGTGAGGATGATGAGATAATCTGCATCCAGTTCTTTGGCAAGCAGGCAGCTTGCAAAGTCTTTGTCAATGACCGCACTTGCCCCGCGCAGATGGTTGTTTTCGCGTATGACCGGAATGCCGCCGCCGCCACAGGCGATGACAAGGTCTCCGGAATCTACCATGGTGCGAATGGTGCCGATTTCGATAATTTCCACCGGTCTGGGGGAGGCAACTACACGTCGGTATCCACGACCGGCATCTTCTTTCATAATGTAATGGTATTTCTCTTCCATGATATCGGCCTGTTCTTTGGAGAAGAATTTGCCGATGGGTTTGGAAGGGGTCTGGAAAGCCGGATCATCCGGATCTACACGCACCTGAGTGATCATGGTTGCGACCGGAATGTCCGTCATATTTCTGTTTAACAGCTCTTCGCGGAGTGCATTCTGCAGGTCATAGCCGATATAGGCCTGGCTCATTGCAACACAGACAGAAAGTGGAGTATTGGGCTGCTGCGGATCTTCGTGCATCAGGGCAATCATGGCATTGTTTACCATGCCGACCTGAGGTCCGTTGCCGTGAGCAACAACAACTTCACATCCTTCTTCAATCAGATCTACAATGGCTTTTGCAGTAATTTTGACTGCGGCCATCTGTTCCGGAAGAGTATTGCCAAGTGCGTTACCGCCAAGAGCAATCACAATACGTTTTTTCTTTGTCATGATAACACGCTCCAATATTTGTTATTTGAATACTCTCGGAGTGCCTTTTTCTTCCAGTTTTTTCAGAATGTCTGCAGGATCTGCAAATTTTGCAAGGAAGATCATGGCAGCGATGATGTATGGTTTGTAGCTTGCTTCTTTGTATAACGGATCTCTGTAACGGTCAAATACAGAAGCGTCTACTTCGCCTGTTTCGCAGCTTACACCGCTGATGTCAGCCGGCAGGCAGTGGAGATAAAGGGCTTTGCCGTCTTTAGTAGTAGCCATAAGTTCTTCGGTACATGCCCAGTCCTTGTGTTCTGCATTCTGTGCGAGAAGTTCTTTTTCGAGAGCTTTGATACCTTCCATATCACCGTTTCCATAAAGCTCTGTACGTTTTTCCATGGCTGCAAAAGGAGCCCAGCTCTTCGGATATACGATGTCTGCATCTTTGAAAGCTTCTGCCATACTGTTGGTTTTGGTGAAGGAACCGCCGGATTTTGCAGCGTTGGCTCTGGCCACTTCTTCTACTTCCGGAAATACTTCATATCCTTCCGGATGAGCAAGAACAACATCCATTCCGAAACGGGTCATCAGACCGATCACGCCTTGAGGAACAGACAGCGGTTTTCCGTAGGATGGAGAATAAGCCCATGTCATGGCAAGTTTTTTGCCCTTCAGGTTTTCTACTCCGCCGAATTCATGGATGATATGGAGCATATCTGCCATAGCCTGTGTCGGATGGTCAATGTCACACTGAAGATTTACCAGGGTAGGTTTCTGTTCCAGAATTCCAGCGTTGTGGCCCTGGGTTACAGCGTCAACAACATCATGCATGTATTTGTTGCCTTTGCCGATGTACATGTCGTCGCGGATACCGATCACGTCAGCCATGAAGGAAATCATATTGGCTGTTTCACGAACGGTTTCACCATGGGCAATCTGAGATTTTCCTTCATCGAGATCCTGGACTTCCAGACCTAACAGGTTGCAGGCAGAAGCGAAGGAGAAGCGGGTACGGGTGGAATTGTCACGGAAGAGGGAGATGCCAAGACCACTTTCGAATACTTTTGTGGAGATGTTGTGCTCTCTCATGTAACGAAGTGCATCTGCCAGCGTGAATACGGCTTCGATTTCGTCATCCGTTTTTTCCCATGTAAGGAAGAAGTCACCGTTATACATGTCTTTGAAGTTTAAAGAATTTAATTTATCGATATAATCCTGTAATGTTTTCATTGAGAAAATCCTCCGCTCATATAAATTGTTGTAGTTTGGATCGTTTATTAAAAAATGCCGAATATGAGTTTACATTTTTGCGTATTAGTGAAATTATCAAATATCGTTGCAGTAAAAGGTACGATGTTTCATTTTTATTTAAAATAGGATGCAGGAAGTGCAGCATATACAGCAGCGCAGGTTACCAGATCCTGTTTCCATGTTTTTTCGTTTGGTGCATGAGCCTGTGCTTCTGCACCCGGGCCAAAGCCGATGCATGGGATTCCGTTTCTTCCCATAATGGAAACACCATTGGTGGAGAAGGTCCACTTGTCTGTCAGCGGACGAGCCTGTCTCATTGCGAGCGTTTCTTCTGCACCGATACGTTTGTCTCCGTAAAGACTGGTGTAGGCATCTTCCAGAGCTTTCGTCACTGCATGATCCTTCGGAATGGCCCATGTCGGGAAGTAACATTCGATTTCATATACGCAGCCGGTGTAGGACGGGCGGTCGTAATTGTACATGGAAACGACCACATCATCGCCATATTTCTTCACACTTGGAAGAGCACGGATCTCGTCCAGACAGCTTTCCCAGGTTTCTCCAAAAGTCATACGACGGTCAAGAGATACAGAGCAGGAGTCTGCAACTGCGCAGCGGCTTGGGGAAGTATAGAAAATCTGGGAGGTGGTAATAGTGCCGCGTCCAAGGAAACGGGCCTCTTCCCAGTCCGGGTTGTATTTCGGATTGAGCATTTTTACAAGGCCTTTGATTTCGGTCTCATCTGCATCATCGTTTTCATTTAAGGCGCGTACATCCTGAAGAATGTCAGCCATTTTGTAGATGGCGTTGTCTCCGCGCTCCGGAGCAGATCCGTGGCAGGAAACACCTTTGACATCTACACGGATTTCCATACGTCCGCGCTGGCCGCGGTAAATACCGCCGTCAGTAGGTTCTGTGGAGACCACAAATTCCGGACGAATCTTGTCTTCATTGATGATGTACTGCCAGCAGAGACCGTCACAGTCTTCTTCCTGAACAGTTCCGACTACCATGACTTTGCATCCTTCCGGAATAAGGCCGAGATCTTTCATAATCTTTGCGCCGTATACGGAAGAAACGATGCCGCCGCACTGGTCTGAAACGCCGCGTCCACCAATCTCAGTGTCTGTTTCATAGCCTTCATACGGGTCAAAGTTCCAGTTCTCAATATTTCCGATACCAACGGTATCAATATGTGCATCATATGCGATGATCCGGTCACCGGTTCCCATATATCCGATGACATTTCCCTGCGGATCAATGAATACTTCGTCAAATCCGACTTTTTTCATTTCTGCTGCAATGGTATCGATATGTGCTTTTTCATCACAGCTTTCGCCCGGATTTCTGACAATAGCACGCAGGAATGCGGTCATTTCTTTTTCGCAGCTCTGAGCGGCTTCTTTGATTTTATTATAGTCTAACATGAGAATTTCCTCCCTGTTTTATGAATATGGATATGGTGAATAATGCTTTATTAAAATAATTCTTTCTTAAAATAATTCTTTTTATCTATCCTGATTCCTCATCAAAGATTTACGGAATATCTGCAAATGGTTCTTTGTCGGAACCGCACAGGCCTTCCCATACGATTTCGCGGTAACGGTCCGGATCAGTGTCGCCTTCGGAGGAAACAAGAAGTACTTCGGAATTTTCATCGAGTTTCAGGGCTTCTTTCAGATCTTTGTATTCCGGTCTGGTCATAACCGCGTGAAGAAGTCCCATGGTAACAGAACCGGATTCACCGGAGATCACCTGCTTATCGCCGCGAAGAGGAGAACCATAGATACGCGTGCCGTTTGCGCTTACCCAGTCAGGACAGGAAACAAATGCGGTTGCATGATTTCTCAGAATATCCCAGGAAACGGTATTGGCTTCTCCACATGCAAGTCCTGCCATAATGGTAAGCATATCCCCTGTTACGTTGACTCTGCTGCCGTCAGCCTGCATGGCAGAACGGTAGAGGCAGTCAGCCGCATTGGCTTCGACAACCACCATGACCGGCGGGTTTTCTTTAAAACGATTGGCAAAATATCCGATCACTGCTCCGGCAAGAGAACCGACACCTGCCTGTACGAAAACATGTGTGGGGCGGCTTCCGTCCTGTTCCAGCTGCTTGTCTGCTTCCATGGCAAGCGTTCCATATCCCTGCATGATCCAGGTGGGAATCTCTTCATATCCTTCCCATGCGGTATCCTGTACCATGATTCCATGCTCGGTTTCTGCCGCTTCTTTTGCAGCCATGCGGACACATTCATCGTAATTTAGATTCTCGATGGTAACGGTAGCATTTTCTTTTGCAATGTTCTCCAGACGTGTCCGGGTAGTTCCCTTCGGCATCCGGACAACACATTTCTGACGGAGTTTATTGGCAGCCCATGCGATTCCGCGGCCATGATTGCCGTCAGTAGCGGTGAAAAACGTAGCCTGACCGAATTCTTCCCTGAGTTTGTCAGAAGTAAGTACATGATAGGGAAGTTCACTGACGTCTTTGCCGAGCTGCTGTGCAATGTATCTTGCGATTGCGTAGGATCCGCCCAGAACTTTGAATGCATTCAGTCCGAAACGATAGGCTTCGTCTTTGACATACAGACGCTTCAGTCCAAGGTAATCAGCCAGGTTGTTCAGTGGAGTAAGGGGAGTTACTTCATATTGAGGAAAGCTTTTGTGAAAATTGCTTGCTTTCTCCATTTCTGCAACGGACATGTTTTCTACCTGATGGTCATCACTCGGGGTGATGTGATTCAGCGTCCATTTAATCTGTGCTGTCTTACTCATGATTCATATCCTCCTTATTGGTGGGCTGTATTGTTGATGGGATTCGTTTCTGTATTTTAATTTTAAATGGTCTCTTTGATTTTATCATAACAGATATTTTTAGAATTGCAATAGAAAAAACAAAAATGATTTAGGTTTCCAAAAATATTTTTTGATGCTGTTTATTGTCTGGGAATTTCGGTAATGGAAGTTGGAAATTACATGTATTTTTATACTCTGTTATGTATAAAATGAGCCAGGTCCTTCTGGTATCAGAGAACCTGGCTCATTTTATGATCAATCATATTTGTGTAAACAAAAATTCTGTTTATTGCTTAAAGTGTGTTGTTGGAATGGTGAAAAGCAATTTTCAAAAACTCTTTAGAAAGTAGCTGATGATTTCTATTTATTTGCGATAAACGAATACCGGAAGTCCGTCTTCGCCAAGGGGGACATCCACTTTGCCCTGTACCAGCGGGTGTGCATAATTGAGGAATTCCTCGGAGACATCGGAACCGTCCTGAATGATCCATTCCTGAGGCACCGGTTTCTCTTCATTGCAGATGGCATTGACATCTTCGAGACCGCAGATCATACGGTAGGAACCATCCTCATTCTGTGCGCGGACGAAGGAAACCATTTTGCCGGTTTCGCCTTTCAGGGCGGCTTTGACACCAAAAGTACCTGCAGAGATAGCTTCCTGCTGGTCTGTGGCGGAAAGCATGGAAGCGGAGCAGCGCTGGCTGACATTCAGCTCCACAGAACGGGCTTTGACGCCGAGACGGGAGCGGACAAGGTTTTCCAGATATTTGCCGCAGCCTGCAAGCATTTTGTGACCGAAATTATCGGTACCGACAGAATTATCATATTCACAGATGAAAGTGCCCTGTGCATCGTGAATACCCTCCGATACACAGACAATGACGTTACAGTTTTTCTCAAAAGATTCTTCTACTTTGGCAAGGAAAGCTTCCTGGTCAAAAGCGACTTCCGGAAGGTAGATCAGCATTGGGTTATCCCCGGGATATTTTCGCGCAAGAGCGCTGGCAGCCGTCAGCCAGCCTGCATGACGGCCCATGATCTCAACGATGGTCACTGATTTCTTTTCGTAAACATTGGCGTCCAGACTGATTTCGCGGACTGTGGAAGCCACGTATTTGGCAGCACTTCCGAAGCCCGGGGTATGGTCTGTGAGAACCAGGTCGTTGTCAATGGTCTTGGGCTCACCGATGACGCGGATGGAACTGCCGGTTCTCTCTGCATAGCGGGAAAGCTTACTTACGGTATCCATGGAGTCGTTGCCGCCGATGTAGAAAAACCATCCGATATTCATTTCTTCGAATTTACGGAAAAGAAGAGGATATACCGGGTCTTCCAGTGATTCCGGAAGTTTATAGCGGCAGGAACCAAGGTAAGCACCAGGCGTATGTTTCAGATATTCCAGTTTCTCTCCGGGAAGAGCCTCTGCAAAATCCAGGGTGGTTCCATTAAGAAATCCTTCAATTCCATTTATCATACCATAAACATGTTCAATCGCTTCCGGATGTGCAAATCCTTCAGAAACGACACCGTAAAGACTGCTGTTGATCACCGCGGTTGGTCCGCCGGACTGCCCGACGATCAGGTTCTTTTTCGACATAAAAATACCTCCTAAAGTTGTATGTTGGAATACTGAAATCCATGATATACCTAGTATAACACAGGACAGGATAGTTTGGCTATCGTTTGGGAGGGAAAAGTACAGGGAAGTAAAAATTGTTATTTCTTCGATATAAACAGAAATAATTCGTAATTGAAAAAGAAGGAAAATATCCTTATAATGAGAATATAGAATTCCTCGGCGGGATCTGAACAGGAGGAATGGATATGATGCAACGCGTGAAATAGGCAACTATTGGATTGAATATGCTGAGAAGGGAAGTTATTGGAGCAGCGATTGCAAATATACAAGCTGTACATGGATAATTGAAGGACGGTTTTGTTATGGACATGGAAAACAATAAAATAATCCGCATGAGTATCACCTTTTACGGCCGCGTCCAGGGCGTTGGATTTCGTTACAGGGCGAAATATGCGGCGGATGGCCTGGGACTTACCGGATGGGTGCAAAATGAATGGGATGATACGGTGCGGATGGAAGTACAGGGCAGAAGGGAAGATATCCGGCAGATGATTCGCAGAATCAATGCGGGAACGTTTGTAAATATAGAAAATATGGACATGAAGGAAATTCCCGTGGATCCGGAGGAACGGAGTTTTTTTGTGCGTGAGTATTAGGGTTTGGAAATTCATTCCTGCCATTTCCCTCTGTTCATTGACAAAAAATCTTCATTGGATTATGATGAACGAAAGGTCTGATACCTTGTGTATCAGACCTGTTTTATAAAAAACAGAATACAGCATCAGTACATGGAAGAAGTAGAATATAAAGTACGTATATAAAGAAGCGAAGTGCAGCACAAGTATCTTCATTGCAATTATGTTCAATTTGGATATGCAATAATGTATAAAAAGTGCTTGCAAAAAACACACAGTATCACATCAGTTACATAAAAAGGCGTGTCATTATGGAAAGGAGCAGTTCATGGCAGAAAAGAAACCTGTTAAGAAGAAAAAAAAGAAAACATTCGCGGATATTTTGCTGACGATCATTCTTCTGATCGCAATCGGTGTTTTTGTTTTTGCAGCATATAATCTTTACCATATTTATACAGAATACAAAAAAGGTACGGATGAGTATAATCAGATTGAGCAGATGGCGGTAACAAACCGCGATCCGGATGAACTGAGTGAGGAAGCCGGCGGAGAAAATCAGGGACCGTCTCTGGTGGCTCCTATGGAAATTGATTTTGCCAGCCTGAAGGCTGTAAATGATGATGTGATCGGCTGGATTTATGTGGAAGCGCTGGGCGATGTCAGTTATCCAATCGTGAAAGGGGAGGATAATGACACGTATCTCCACATGACTTATGAGAAAAATTACAATTTTGCGGGAACGATTTTTATTGATTATGAGAACAGCAGAGATTTCAGTGACTGCAATACGCTGGTTTACGGGCATAATATGAAAAACGGTTCCATGTTCGGACAGCTGAAGAAGTTCAGCCAGGATCCGGAAACATATAAAAAGAGTAAATATTTCTGGATCTTTACGCCGGATAAGACGTATCGCTATGAGATTATTTCTGCGTATACCACCGGTGTGAACAGCGATACCTATACATTGTTCAAAGGCCCCGGGCAGGAATTTGAGGATTATCTGAAGACGATTGTCAGCCGTTCGGAAATTGAAACAAACGCCGGTGATCTGGATATGATGGATAAGATTGTGACACTTTCTACCTGTACAGGAAATCAGTCCACACGATTTGTAGTGCAGGGTCGAAGATGCGACGAGCTTGATGTAAATCAACAGTAACTCAGGCAAAGATTGGAATATTTATTGGGGTAAATACCTATAAAAAATCATGAAAAAATTGATAACTTAATGAAACAAAAACGGGAGGGACTGTTATGGCAGATGAAATTGCAAGACTGCAGGAGCTGATCGACAAATATGATAATATCGTATTTTTTGGCGGAGCGGGTGTGTCTACGGAAAGCGGGATTCCGGATTTCCGTTCCCAGGACGGACTTTATAATCAGAAATATGATTTTCCGCCGGAAACGATTCTGAGCCATACGTTTTTCATGAGAAGACCGGAAGAGTTTTATCGTTTTTATCAGGACAAGATGCTGTGTGATACGGCGAAACCTAATGCAGCGCATCTGAAACTGGCAGAACTGGAGCGTGCAGGCAAGCTGAAGGCGGTGATCACACAGAACATTGATAACCTGCATCAGATGGCAGGAAGCAAGAAGGTGCTGGAGCTTCATGGAAGTGTTTACCGCAATTATTGCATGAAATGCGGGAAATTCTATGATTTTTCCTATATGAAGCATTCCGAAGGTGTTCCGCGCTGTGAATGCGGCGGCATGATCAAACCGGATGTGGTTCTCTACGAGGAAGGACTGGATAATGATACGATCAGTGAATCTGTCCGGGCGATTTCTCAGGCACAGGTACTGATCATTGGCGGAACTTCCCTTGCCGTTTATCCGGCAGCCAGTCTGATCGATTATTTCCGGGGAGAACATCTGGTGGTGATCAATAAATCACCGACACCACGCGACCGTTATGCAGATCTGCTGATCCAGGAACCCATCGGGCAGGTATTTTCTCAAATAACGGTTTCTGAATGAAGCAGTTCTGTATGTAAAGAGCTGCCGGGTAATCGATATACAGCAAAACAGTAGTCCTGAGGGAGAGAGATACATGAATTTTATCTATGAAGTAGGAGATATCGTAACATTGAAAAAAGGCCATCCCTGCGGCAGTAAGGAGTGGGAGATCCTTCGTGTGGGAGCAGATTTCCGCCTGAAATGTCTGGGATGCGGACACCAGATCATGGTACCCCGCAAAATGGTGGAAAAAAATACCAGAAATTTAAAAAAATCAGAAGCATAATTAGAAAAATACTTAAAATAGTAGTTATGAAAACTGAATAATAAGTATAAGTATCGGAAGCATGATTTATCAAAAACAGGAAGAGTACCGGATTTGTAAAAAATTGAAAAAAATCAGAAATAGTGCTTTACAGACCACGGGAAATATGCTAAAATCAACAATCGTGATATATTTATCCTTGCTCTTTGTACAGGCAAAGGGCCATGAAGACCACAAGGAGGTAAGAAAGCATGAACAAGTACGAGTTAGCATTAGTTGTGAGTGCCAAAGTTGAAGACGAGGTTCGTGAAGCAGTTGTAGAAAAAGCAAAAGGCTACATCACCCGTTACAATGGTACAATCACAGAAGTAGAAGAATGGGGTAAGAGAAAATTAGCTTACGAAATTCAGAAAATGCATGAAGGCTTCTACTACTTTATTCAGTTCGAAGCAGACGCAACATGTCCTGCAGAAGTAGAAAGACATGTACGCATCATGGACAACGTATTAAGATATTTAGTCGTTCGCAAAGACGCATAATCTTTATACAGTCATTGGATTTTAGAAAGCACCATTAAGAACCCGTTCACTGAATCAGAAAAAGAGGTAAAAACATGAACAAAGTCATTTTAATGGGACGCTTAACAAGAGATCCTGAGGTGAGATATTCCGCAGGAGAAAATGCATTGGCAATTGCCAGATACACACTGGCTGTAGACAGAAGATTCCGTCGCGATGGAGAAGCAAGCGCTGATTTTATCAACTGTGTGGCTTTTGGCCGCAGTGCAGAGTTTGCTGAGAAATATTTCCGTCAGGGCTTGAAGATAGCAATCACCGGACGTATCCAGACCGGCAGCTATACCAACAGAGATGGACAGAAGGTGTATACCACAGAAGTGGTTGTGGAGGATCAGGAGTTTGCTGAGAGCAAGGCTGCCAGTGATAACTATGCAGCATCTCATCCACAGCAGCGGAGTGCAGAACCGTCCATGCCGAGCCCGAGTGCAGCAAGTGCAGACGGCTTTATGAATATTCCGGATGGAATTGATGAAGAATTGCCTTTCATCTAAAAAACCAGTAGTTTTTTAGCACATAACTGAAAATAAGATAGGAGGAAACCATCATGGCTTACAACAATAGAGGTGAAAGACCAGACTCTCCAATGAAGAGAAGAGGCGGCCGCAAGAGAAAAAAAGTTTGCGTATTCTGCGGCAAAGAGAACAACGAAATTGATTACAAGGATGTAGCAAAATTAAGAAAATATGTTTCTGAAAGAGGCAAAATCCTTCCGAGAAGAATCACAGGAAACTGTGCAAAACATCAGAGAGCTCTGACAGTAGCAATCAAGAGAGCACGTCATCTTTCCCTGATGCCGTACGTTCAGGACTAATTCAAGAGGAACACCGTCATCCCGTGTGGGTGGCGGTGATTTTTTTACAGTAGATATGGTATTATTTGTGCAAGTCTGATATAATAAACTTTAGTTTCCAGTTGACTTTTTTAGGAACGGTAAAAACTATGAATGATAAACTGAAATTAAAAGGACGGATGGGCAGTTTTGTACGGTGGCCGCTGTATTTATCCATTATGCTGATCGTGTTGAATGTGCTGGTCTATTTTGCAGACATCAAGGCCGGTCTGGTGATGTCTGCCGGGCTTTTGCTCTATATCGGCATCGCATCAGCACTTTTCCGGCGCACAAAACCGCAGATACTCAATGAACTGGTCGCTTTTGCCAACCAGTATGATCTGTTGGAAAAAAGAATCCTGGATGAGCTGGCTCTGCCTTACGCGATCATGGATATGGAAGGAAAACTGATCTGGACGAATAAGATTTTTTCTGAGATCACTGGTAAGGATCAGTTTTATAAAAAGAATATCAGCACGATTTTTCCGGATATTACCGCAGATAAGCTTCCCTCCCAGAATGGAAAAGAAATCACAGAAATCAGTACGGAATTCGAAGAGCGGATCTATCGGGTTTCCATGCAGCGTGTTTCTCTGCGTGATGTGATCGATCAGACAGAAATGCTGGAGGGAGATTCCGAGAATGTCAGCCTGATTGCCATGTATTTTTATGATGAGACAGAGCTGAAAGAATATATCCAGAAGAATGAGGATAACAAGCTGGTTGTTGCTCTGGCATATCTGGATAATTATGAAGAAGCACTGGAGAGTGTGGAGGATGTGCGTCGTTCTCTGCTCATCGCGCTGATCGACCGTAAGATTACCAAGTATTTCTCCAATTTTGACGGTTTGGTGCGTAAGCTGGAGAAGGATAAATATTTCCTCATTATGCGTCAGAGCTCTCTGGAGGCTCTGAAGGAGCAGCGGTTCCATATTCTTGATGAGGTGAAGACCGTCAATATCGGTAATGAAATGGCTGTGACCTTAAGCATCGGTATCGGCCTGAACGGCGGGACTTATCTTCAGAATTATGAATATTCCCGGATTGCTATCGAAATGGCGCTTGGCCGCGGCGGTGATCAGGTAGTGATCAAAAACGGCAACAGTATTACTTATTTTGGCGGCAAGGCACAGCAGGTGGAGAAGACTACCCGTGTCAAAGCCAGAGTGAAAGCCCAGGCCCTGAAGGAATTTATGAGTACGAAAGACCGTGTGGTCGTTATGGGGCACAAAATTACAGATGTGGACGCTCTTGGTGCGGCAATCGGTATTTACCGTGCAGGTAAGACACTTGGCAAGCCTGTTCATATTGTAGTGAATGATCCGTCAGCCTCTATCCGCCCGTTGATGGCGGGATATATGAATAACCCGGATTATGAACCGTCCATGTTTATAGACGGTGATCAGGCCAGGGATCTGGTGGATAATAATACTGCAGTGGTGGTTGTGGATACAAATAAACCGAGTTATACGGAATGTCAGGATCTTCTTTATATGACGAAGACGATAGTGGTTCTTGACCATCACAGACGGGGTAATGAAGTGATTCAGAATGCAGTTTTGTCCTATGTGGAACCGTATGCATCTTCTACCTGTGAGATGGTTGCGGAAATTCTTCAGTATTTTTCAGACGACCTTCGTCTGCGTAATATTGAAGCGGACTGTATTTATGCAGGTATTCTGATTGATACCAATAACTTTATCACCCGTGCAGGCGTGCGTACGTTTGAGGCGGCAGCTTTTCTCCGCAGAAGCGGTGCAGATATGACCCGTGTGCGCAAAATGCTGCGGGATAATATCGATTCCTACAAAGCCCGGGCAGAGGCTGTCCGTACAGCAGATATTTACAGGAGTTATTTTGCCATTGCCAGATGCCCGAGCGAAGGGCTGGAAAGTCCGACCGTCGTAGGTGCGCAGGCAGCCAATGAACTTCTGAATATTGCAGGAGTGAAGGCTTCTTTTGTACTGACCAGCTACAATCATGAAGTATATATCAGTGCCAGGGCAATCGATGAGATCAACGTCCAGGTCATGATGGAAAAAATGGGCGGAGGCGGTCATATCAATATTGCGGGAGCGCAGGTGAAGGCTTCTGAGGATGAAGTGGAAGATATGCTGAAAGCCATTATAGATGAATTATACCAGGAAGGGGAATTGAAGTAATGAAAGTAATTTTATTAGAAGATGTAAAATCTCTCGGTAAAAAAGGCGAGATCGTAAATGTCAGTGACGGTTATGCACGCAACATGATCCTGCCGAAGAAGCTGGGATTAGAAGCAACTCCGAAGAATCTCAATGATCTGAAACTCCAGAAGGCCAATGCGGAAAAGGTGGCGCAGGAAAATCTGGAAGCTGCGCAGGCTTTTGCGAAAGAACTGGAAAGCAAGGAGATTATCCTGACTCTGAAGGTCGGTGAAGGCGGCAAAACCTTCGGCTCCATTTCTACGAAGGAAATTTCTGAAGCTGCCAAGTCACAGCTGAATCTGGATATTGACAAGAAGAAACTGCAGCTGCCAAGCCCGATCAGGAATCTTGGCGTGACACAGGTTTCGGTACGTCTGCATCCGAAGGTAACCGGAAGCCTGAAAGTATGGGTTAAGGAAGCGTAAGTATGGAAGAAGCGCTGATCAAACGAATCCTGCCTCACAGCATTGAGGCGGAGCAGTCGGTTATCGGTTCCATGATCCTGGACCGTGACGCGATCCTGATTGCATCTGAGATTCTCACCAGCGATGATTTTTATCAGAACCAGTATGGGATTATTTTTGATGCCATGGTGGAACTTTGTAATGAAGGCAAACCGGTAGACCTTGTGACTCTTCAGAACCGTCTGAAAGAGAAAGAGCTGCCTCCGGATATCAGCAGTATGGAGTATGTCCGCGAGCTGATCGCCGCTGTGCCTACATCTGCCAATGTGAAATATTATGCCAATATTGTCAGCGAGAAGGCTCTTCTGCGTCGCCTGATCAAGGCCGCGGAAGAGGTTGCCAACACCTGTTACCTTGAGAAAGATAGTACGGAAGTGATCATGGAGGAGTCGGAGAAAAAACTCTTTAACATTCTCCAAAGAAATGTCGGCGGTGATTATGTACCAATCCAGCAGGTCGTACTGAATGCCATTAACAACATTGAAAAGGCTTCCAAGCTGAAAGGAAGTGTTACCGGTATTCCTACAGGATTTGTGGATTTGGATTATAAGACATCCGGCATGCACGCATCGGATCTGGTGCTGATCGCTGCCCGTCCTTCCATGGGAAAGACGGCGTTTGTTCTGAATATTGCGCAGTATATGGCTTTTCGCAAGAATGTGACTGTTGCTATTTTCAGTCTGGAAATGTCCAAGGAGCAGCTGGTGAACCGTCTTCTTGCCATGGAATCCCATGTGGATTCCCAGAATATGCGTACCGGTAATCTCAAGGATGAGGACTGGACGAAGCTGGTAGAAGGGGCGGATATCATCGGGCGTTCCAATCTGATCATCGATGATACTCCCGGTATTTCCATTGCGGAGCTCCGTTCCAAATGCAGGAAATACAAGCTGGAACATAATCTTGGAATTATTATGATCGACTATCTTCAGCTCATGAGCGGAAGCGGCAAGAGCGATTCCAGACAGCAGGAGATTTCCGATATTTCCCGTTCTCTGAAGGCACTTGCCAGGGAACTGGATGTGCCGGTTATTGCGCTTTCTCAGCTGAGCCGTGCAGTAGAACAGCGGCCGGATCACCGTCCGATGCTTTCGGACCTGCGAGAATCCGGAGCCATTGAGCAGGATGCGGATGTGGTCATGTTTATCTATCGAGATGATTATTATCACAAAGATACAGAGAAGAAGGATATTGCGGAAATCATCATAGCCAAACAGAGAAACGGTCCGATCGGAACTGTGGAACTGGTATGGCTGCCGAGATATACGCAGTTCGTAAATATGAAGAAATAGTGCCGTATAGCAGGAAGAAAAAGTGCCATACGGTAAAAAGGGAAATTTCTCAGATATGGAAGGATATCTGGGAAATTTCCCTTTTTCTGATGTTCGGGTGTGTCGCTGATGTTTATGCAACAGGCGATGCAGCATCTCGGGAGTTATTCTATGATTGGAACCGCTTATCTTGATTCGATTTTTACGATGTTCTGTTGTATATTCCGTCGCCAAAGAGTACACTGCACGGGCAATGAGAGCAGTTTTTCCGCTCTGCTGAGCAGAGAAATGCTGTCATAATCCGTCGAGCGTTTTTCGTTGCGTTTTCCTGTGTATCTGCTCTATAATAATTCTGATGCAGTTGTTCCGTATTTTTCTGTGCCAAATAACAGGAAGCAGAAAAAAGGAAACGGATATGCGGTAAGGAATTTCAAAAGGAGTGGTAGTATGGAACCAAAATACACTGTCAGACAGGCAGAAGAGATGACCGGGGTCAAATCTTATGTCCTGCGTTACTGGGAGGATGAACTGGATCTTCGGATCGGCCGCAATGAACTTGGTCACCGTTACTACACCAGATATGATATTCAGTTGTTCAGGAATATCAGAGAACTGAAGAAAAGGGGACTGCAGCTTCGCGCGATCAAAGAACTGATTCCCCAGATTTCCCGTACAGCTCCGGGTTCTTCCGGAAGCAAAATCAAACTTCTGGAATCAGAGGAAGCTGTATTGGATAAAGACGTTGTATCGGATAAAGACGTTGTATCGGATAAAGACGTTGTATCGGATA
>CAMBAL010000050.1 GCA_945864225.1 uncultured Blautia sp.
TGATGATACCTCCATAAAAATAAGTTGAAAAGTTATCTGGACGAAAAAATCACCAGATTTTACAGACTATATTATGTAATATAACCTCTAAAAACTAGTGATTTTATAAACAATTAATATAGATGTTGCCTTGATTATAGCGCCAACAATTGGAATTGTCAAGATGATTCTGAATTGTTTCCCTCAAAAAATGAAAAGCGGTCAATGTTGAAAAAATGCTTTATTAAATTGTTGATTTCGTGTATGATGTATGATAAGAATAATTAGGACAAAAAATGATGAACAATTTATCGAAATAGTGAAAAACAGGGAGGAATCGCTCAATGGGTATTCTTATTCGCGGAGGCCGTATGATTGATGCGGCAACTAAAATGGACAAAATTGGTGATATTTATCTGGATGAAGGAATAATTCAAAAAGTTGGTGATAATCTGGAGTACAATGAAAAAACAGACCGTCTGATTGAGGCAGATGGCTGTCTGGTCCTTCCCGGACTGATTGATCTGCATGTACATTTCCGCGATCCGGGACAGGAATATAAAGAAGACATTGAGACCGGTTCCAGAGCAGCAGCCAGGGGAGGGATTACAACTGTAGTAGCGATGCCGAACACTTCTCCTGTTATTGATAATCCGGACAGAGTCCGTTATGTAAAAAACAAAGCTGCCCAGGTAGCCGGAATTCACGTTCTGCAGGCGGGTGCCATTACGAAAGGAGAGAGCGGAGAAGAACTGGCTGATATGGAAGGAATGATCCAGGCCGGTGCCTGTGCTTTTTCGGAAGATGGCAAGTCTGTGATGAACACACGGATTTACCGGGAAGGAATGCAGCTGGCTGCAGAGCATGATGTGCCTGTGCTGGCTCATTGTGAGGACATCGATCTGCGGGGAAACGGATGCATGAATGACGATGAAAACGCAAAGCGTCTGGGGCTTCCGGGAATCTGCAATTCAACAGAAGATGTGATCGCTGCCAGAGATATCCTGCTGGCATATGATACAGGTGCACGTCTTCATCTTTGCCACTGTTCTACTTCCGGAGTGGCTAAAATGATGGAAATGGTGCAGGAAACCGGAAAAGGAAACCGCATTACTGCAGAAACCTGTCCGCATTATTTTACCCTGACTTCCGATGACATTGAACGGGATGATCCGAATTTTAAGATGAATCCGCCCCTTCGTACCCGAAAGGATCTGGAGGCTCTGAAACGCGCCCTGAAGAATGGTGCGATCAAAGTGATCAGTACAGATCATGCACCGCACAGCCCGAAAGACAAAGAAGGCTCTATGAAAACAGCAGCATTCGGTATTGTAGGACTGGAAACAAGTTTTGCAATCAGTTATACAGAGCTGGTGGACAGTGGATTTCTGACTATCATGGATCTGGTGGAAAAAATGTCTCTGAATCCGGCAAAAATTCTGGGACTTGACAGTGGAACGCTTCAGGAAGGACATCCTGCCGACGTGATCATTGTGGATCCGGATGAAGAATATACCATTGATAAGAATAAATTTGTATCCAAAGGAAGAAATACTCCGTTCCATGGACGGAAAGTAAAAGGAAAAATACTCTGTACAATCTGTGACAGTACGATCGTATATGAAGCAGAAAACGAATAATCATATGGAGAAATCTTACTCTGTTTTGGAAAGGATTGCCAGAGCAGGGAAAAGTTCAAATAACTCAATAACACTAGGAGGAAGAATTCATGATTAACAAGTTGATTGAAAAAATCCGTAAAACAAATGCACCGATCGTTGTAGGACTGGATCCTATGCTGAGCTATGTTCCGAAACATATTCAGGAAAAAGCGTTTGCGGAATATGGAGAAACTCTGGAAGGTGCTGCGGAAGCAATCTGGCAGTTTAATAAAGGAATTGTGGATGCTACCTGTGATTTGATTCCGGCTGTAAAACCGCAGATCGCCATGTATGAACAGTTTGGAATCCCCGGACTTCAGGCATATAAGAAAACCGTTGATTACTGCAAATCCAAAGATCTTGTTGTGATCGGAGATATCAAACGAGGTGATATCGGTTCAACTTCTGCTGCATATGCAGTGGGACATCTGGGAAAAGTCCAGGTGGGAAGCAAGTGCTATGCAGGTTTTGATGAAGATTTCGCAACGGTCAATCCGTATCTTGGAACCGATGGAGTGAAACCTTTTGTGGATGTCTGCAAAGAAGAGAAAAAAGGTCTTTTTATCCTGGTAAAAACATCCAATCCATCCAGCGGAGAATTCCAGGACAGAATCATTGACGGACGTCCGCTTTATGAGTGGGTTGGTGAAAAAGTTGCACAGTGGGGCGAAGACCATATGGGCGACAGCTACAGCTACATCGGTGCTGTTGTAGGCGCAACTTACCCGGAAATGGGGAAAGTTCTCCGTAAACTGATGCCGAAAACCTTTATTCTGGTGCCGGGCTATGGTGCACAGGGAGGCAAAGGAGCGGACCTTGTACACTTCTTTAATGAAGATGGACTGGGTGCGATCGTAAACTCTTCCAGAGGAATCATTGCTGCATACAAACAGGAAAAATATGCTGCCATTGGTGAACTGAATTATGCAGAGGCTTCCCGCAAAGCAGTGGAAGATATGATCGCGGATATCAGCGGCGCACTGGAATCACGCTAGGAGGAACATCATGAGCGAAAAAGCAAAGGAAAATTGCAGAATCGTCAGCCAGACCTGTATTGGAAAAGATATTTACAGCATGTGGCTTCAGACAGATAAAATTGCACAGAATGCCAGACCGGGACAGTTTCTTTCTCTGTACACCAGAGACGGAAGCAAGCTTCTTCCGCGTCCGATCAGTATCTGTGAGATCGATAAAGAAAACTCCAGAATCCGTCTTATATACCGCGTGACCGGAAAGGACACGGGAACAGAAGCTTTTTCCCGTCTTCATGCGAATGTGCCGGTAGAGACACTGGGACCGCTTGGAAATGGATTTCCGCTGGAAGAAGCCAGAGGAAAAAAGGTTTTCCTTATGGGCGGGGGAATCGGAATTCCTCCCATGCTTGAGACGGCCAAGCAGCTTGATGCAGAGAAAACAATGATTCTGGGATACCGTGATGAACTGTTTCTGAATGAAGAATTTAAGGCTTATGGTGATGTTTATGTTGCCACAGAAGATGGAAGTGCTGGAACCAAGGGAAATGTCATGGACTCCATTCGTGAAAATGCGCTGGATGCAGAAGTGATTTTTGCCTGCGGACCTGCTCCTATGCTGAGAGCCATCAAATCATATGCAGAAGAAAAAGGAATTCCGTGCTGGATCTCCATGGAAGAGCGTATGGCATGCGGAATCGGTGCCTGCCTTGCCTGTGTCTGCAAATCCAAGGATGTTGACAGCCACTCTCATGTGCATAATAAGCGTGTCTGCAAGGATGGCCCGGTATTTCTCAGTACGGAGGTGGAGTTATGAGTAGAATGAACGTAAACCTTGCCGGAGTGGAACTGAAAAATCCGGTCATGACTGCATCCGGAACATTTGGTTCCGGTATGGAATACAGTGAATTTGTGGATCTGAACAGACTGGGCGCTGTTGTGACCAAAGGAGTGGCCAATGTCCCATGGCCGGGAAATCCGACTCCCCGGGTTGCGGAAACTGCTAGTGGTATGCTGAATGCGATCGGGCTTCAGAATCCGGGAATTGATGTGTTCTGTGAAAGGGATCTTCCTTTTCTTCAGAAATATGATACACGAATCATTGTTAATGTCTGCGGCAGATCCACGGAAGATTATTGTGAAGTGGTAGAGCGGCTCGGCAATGAGAAGGTGGATCTTCTGGAAATCAACGTTTCCTGCCCGAATGTAAAAGAAGGCGGAATTGCTTTCGGACAGAATCCCAAGGCTCTGGAAGCCATCACAAAAGAAGTGAAAAAATATGCAAAACAGCCGATTATCATGAAATTGAGTCCCAATGTGACGGATATTACAGAAATGGCAAAAGCAGCAGAAGCTGGCGGCGCAGATGTTTTGTCACTGATCAATACGCTGACCGGAATGAAAATCGATATTAACCGCAGAACTTTCGCTCTTGCAAATAAAACCGGCGGCATGTCCGGTCCGGCTGTGAAGCCGATTGCAGTACGAATGGTTTATCAGGTTGCCAATGCAGTTTCTTTGCCGATCATCGGTATGGGTGGAATTGCGACTGCAGAGGATGCACTGGAATTTATCATGGCAGGAGCAACCGCAGTCTCTGTGGGAACGGCAAACTTTTTCAATCCTTCTGCAACAGAAGAGGTCGTAAACGGGCTGGAAGAATTTCTTGCAAAAAATAAAATTGAGGATATCAATGAACTGATCGGTGTGGTAAAATAAAAACCGGAATGTATATACCTACGTTTGGGGAAAACATATCATCAGTATATTCACAGCTATAATAATATACAGTGAATCATAACAGGGAATTACAACAATGGAGGTAACAATGGAGGCATATAAACAGGAATTTATTGAATTCATGGTAGAGAGCGATGTACTTAAATTTGGAGAATTTACACTGAAAAGCGGAAGAAAATCTCCATTCTTTATGAATGCTGGTGCATATGTAACAGGTTCCCAGCTGAAAAGACTGGGAGAATATTACGCAAAGGCAATCCATGATAAATACGGTATGGATTTTGATGTGCTTTTCGGACCGGCTTACAAAGGAATCCCGCTTGCAGTTGTAACTGCCATGGCATTCAGCGAATTATACGGAAAAGAAGTACGTTACTGTTCTGATCGTAAAGAAGAAAAAGATCATGGTGCTGACAAGGGAAGCTTTTTGGGAAGTAAATTAAAAGATGGTGATCGTGTCATCATGATCGAAGACGTGACAACTTCCGGTAAATCCATGGAAGAAACGGTTCCGAAGGTGCGCAATGCAGCAGATGTAGAAATAAAAGGTCTGATGGTATCTCTGAACCGTATGGAAGTTGGAAAAGGCGGCAAAAAATGTGCATTGGATGAAGTAAAAGATCTGTATGGATTTGAAACCGGTGCGATTGTTTCCATGGCAGAAGTTGTGGAATATCTGTATAACAGAGAATGCAATGGAAAAGTTGTCATCGACGACACGTTGAAAGCAGCAATCGATGCATATTATGAGCAGTATGGTGCAGAATAAAACCATATGAGCCGGCTTTTTGGATCACCAGTACATCAGAAAATAAATAACTGCTCTGATGTCAGATGGGTCAGTTGTTTCATTTATGATGTAGCAGTATTGGAGGATGAAAGATATGAATGAAAAAATTTATAAAACCATGTCCGGTACAGGTGTAAGCAGCCTGATCGTTGGAATTGTTGTTCTGGTGACAGGAGTTACTGCCGGAGTTATGATGATCATTAATGGAGCCAGACTGCTCAGACGGAAATCTGAAATTTTAATCTGACAGATATTTTGCGGGAAGCTGTCCGCTGATCCGGAGGCTTCCCGTAAACATTCCGTGTGACAGTTGCGGGAGTATGTGTGCAGAACAGGTGAATGTTACGATTTGCGATGCCTGTGTAAGCAGGCCGTTCTGTTTGGATAGGGGAGACAATTGAAAAAAGATTTTAAATATATGATCAGGTGGATGGGGATCCTCCTGTTTATTCTTTATGTTCTGCTTCTGGTTTATTTTTTGTTTTTTTCTGAAGAATACGGTCGGACAGTTCAGATGGAACAGGGATACAGATATAATCTGATTCCTTTTGCAGAGATACAGCGGTTCTGGAAGTACAGGGAACTGCTTGGTCAGTATGCCTTTCTTAGCAATATTATGGGAAATGTGCTGGCGTTTCTTCCCTTTGGATTGATTCTTCCGGTGATATTTCGTGGAATGCGCAGCGGCTTTTTGATTATATTGTCCGGTTTTGGCCTGAGTCTCTGCGTTGAGACAATCCAGCTTGTGACGATGGTTGGATGTTTTGATGTGGATGATCTGATTTTGAATACGTTTGGTGCTGCAGTCGGTTACCTTATTTTTGCTGTCTGCGATTATCAGAGGAGAAAATATTATGGCAAAAAGATATAGATATGCATTTGCAAAGAAAAAAGAAGCGGCAAAAGGCAAGCTGTCCGTTGGACTGGCGGTGGCTTCCCTGTTTCTTTTTATAACAGCGGTTCTTTTTTCTTTCCGGATGGAAGGAGAGTATGGCTTTGTGGTAGGCGGTATCTGCCTGTTTGCCATGCTTCTTTCCGTATATGGATTTATTATGGGACTGCTAAGCTTTTCGGAAGAAAATTTTGCTCACCGTACCAGCATCATTGGTTCTATTGTCAATGGAATCGTTATGGTGGGATGGCTGGGCTTTTTTTTAATGGGAGTGTAATGGAAGATGGATATGGAACGTTTGAAAAAACAGATGGAGTTTATCGTAGAAATTGATAAAGTAAAGAATATTTTCCGGCAGACTTATCTTGCCGACAGAGGCAGAAAGGAGAATGATGCGGAACATTCCTGGCACCTGGCGCTGATGGCTGTGCTTCTGAAAGAATATTCCAGTGAAGAAGTCGACCTGTCCAGGGTAGTTCCCATGGTTCTGGTACATGACCTTGTAGAAATTGATGCAGGGGATACCTATGCCTATGATGCAGCAGGAGTTTCCACGCAAAAAGAACGGGAGAATCAGGCGGCAGACCGGATTTTCGGCATGCTTCCGGCAGATCAGGGAGAATGGCTGCGTAATCTGTGGGATGAATTTGAGGCATATGAGACACCGGACGCAAAATTTGCGCATCTTCTGGATAACTGTCAGCCTCTTCTTCTCAACGATGCATCAAATGGACTGAGCTGGGAGGAACATCAGGTGAAGAAGAGCCAGATTTACAGAAGAAATCAGCGTGTTCCGGAAACTTCCGGGGTGATCTGGGAATATATGCAGTCCCTGATTGAGAAACATGTGAAACTGGGCCATATTATTGATGATATGTCAGAATAAAAGAAAAGGAGAAACAATGGCAGACGAATGGATTATGGAGCGATATGCTCTGGCAAAAGAGCGTATCGGAGAAATTATATCGGAAAGAGAAGTACAGAAACCATATCTGGACTTTTTTTGTAAGACGGCAGTCTTTCTGCAGTTTGTAACAGATGTTCTGGAGAAGGACTGTCATACAATGACTCTGAAAGAATTAGAGGAACAGAATCAGAAACTTTATGAAGACATTCTGCCCGGGAATTATGAAACATCTTACGGAAATCCCGCATATGCGGAAAAAATGCTCGGAGAGTATGGAAAGGAATTCTGTTTTCTGTATGCGGAACTCAGAGGAACCATTGCTTTTGCATTTGAGAAAAAGTGGTGGGATGTTACCGTTGCACTGGAATTATTTCTGGAAATCTATTCCGCATTTGACAGTGAAGAAGTTCCTCCGGTCCGAATCCTGAGAGATATCTTAAAATCGTATGTCAATGATTATTGTCAGGAAATGGAGGAGCAGAGAATCCGGGAAGCGGTGGATCCGGATCTGGATTTTGCTGTCAGAATCATCGAAGAGTCAGATCTTACAGATCTGCGTTATCTTTATTATTATGGAGAATATATCACCGATAATGAAAGAAAGACCGCAGAATTTCTGAATACACTGCCCCAGGAACAGATTGATGCCATGGCTCGTACCTATACAGAAGGGTACCGGATCGGGTTTGTCAATGGCAGGAAAGATCTGTCCAGAAAAAAAACGGTCAATATCCGTTACCCGCTGGGGTTTGAGCGTATGGTCAAGGCTGCGGTCAGCCAGTTCGCGGAAATGGGACTGAAACCGGTAATTTTCCGTTATGCAGTTCATGCAGTAAACAAAAAGAACCAGAACAGAATCGGATTTGTCGGAACATCAGCCAATCCGCAGTATGATTATGATCATCGGCAGGATTGTGCACTGTTTCTGGACAGTGATTTTGTGAAACGGAAGCTTCGTTCTATGCAGAATGCGTATGAGAGATATAAAGATCTGGCAGGGTTGCATGGCGGACCGGCCTGCATCGAGACGTTTGGGGAAGTTCCTTTTTCGCCGGAAAATAAACCGGAAGCATGGCGTCTTTTGGAGGCTCAGCAGAAACTGATGGTGGAACTGAACAATGAATCCGGTCAGATTGTAAATCGTTATATCAAAGGTGAAGAAAGAAGTTTTACCATTATTGCCTATCCGCTGCCGGAAATCGGGGAAATTTATCCGGATATTTTCCGGGAGATCGTGAAGATCAATACGCTGGATTATCATCTGTATGAAACGATACAACAGAAAATCATAGAGACACTGGATACGGGAGAATGGGTGGAAATCCGGGGAAAGGGACAAAATGAGACAGACCTTCGGATTCATCTTCATACACTGGAGGACAGGACGAAACAGACGAATTTCGAGAACTGTGTGGCAGATGTGAATATTCCGGTCGGAGAAGTCTTTACTTCTCCGGTGCTTACGGGAACCTGCGGCATTCTTCATGTTTCCAAGGTATATCTGAATGGGCTGCAGTTTCAGGATCTGAAGCTTGTATTTGAAGACGGAAGAGTAACGGATTACAGCTGTCATAATTTCGAAACGGAAGAAGAAAACCGCAGATATATTGAAGAAAATATTCTGTTTCATCATGAAAAGCTTCCGATGGGTGAGTTTGCTATTGGTACCAATACAACTGCTTATGTGGCAGCGGAGAAGTACGGAATTGCGGAGAAACTGCCCATTTTGATCGCAGAAAAAATGGGACCGCATTTTGCAGTGGGAGATACCTGTTACAGCTGGGCGGAAGATATTTCCGTATATAATCCGGATGGAAGAGAAATCATTGCAAGGGATAATGAAGTTTCCATTCTTCGCAGGGAAGATATCAGCAGCGCTTATTACAGCTGTCATACGGATATTACGATTCCTTATGAAGAACTGGGAAGTATACGGGTTCTCGTTGGCGACGGAACAGCTGTTTCCATTATTGAAAACGGACGTTTTGTGCTTCCGGGAACAGAGGAACTGAACCGTCCGTTTGAAGAGACCTCTGGGAAATGAGAAAGATTCCTGTCTGCCAGAGAATGCCAAAAACTGTTAGCTGTGCTAATTTTTTTCTTGTTTTAATTTGGTTGACAGAAAAAGGGAATCTTAGTAGAATGATTACGTTTAATAGGTTTTAACAGATTTTATATACAAAAGGAGAATGATTATGGCAAAAGTAGGAATTGTAATGGGCAGTGATTCGGATATGCCTGTTATGAAAAAAGCAGCAGATATTCTGGAAAAGCTTGGAATTGACTTTGAAATGAAAATCATCTCTGCACACAGAGAACCGGATGTGTTTTTTGAGTATGCAAAAACAGCAGAAGAAAAAGGATTCAAAGTAATCATTGCAGGAGCAGGAATGGCAGCTCATCTGCCGGGAATGTGCGCAGCGATTTTTCCGATGCCTGTTATTGGAATTCCCATGCATACCACATCTCTTGGGGGGAGAGATTCTCTGTATTCCATCGTTCAGATGCCTTCCGGAATCCCGGTAGCTACTGTAGCCATTAACGGCGGTGCAAATGCAGGTCTTCTTGCGGCAAAGATTCTTGCCACCTCTGATCCGGAACTTCTGAAACGTCTGAAAGAATATAGTAAGGAACTGAAGGAGCAGGTAGAGGAGAAAGACGCACGTCTTCAGGAAGTCGGATATAAAAATTACTAAAAGGAAATGTCTGTACATGCAGATAATCATGAATACACAATAATTGGAGGATATTATGGATTACAAGAGCGCTGGAGTGGATATTGAAGCAGGATATAAATCCGTAGAGCTTATGAAAGAGCATGTAAAAAGAACGATGCGTGAGGAAGTAATGGGAGGTCTTGGCGGATTTTCCGGAGCATTTTCTCTTGCAAAGATCAAAGAGATGGAAGAACCGGTACTCTTATCCGGTACTGACGGATGCGGAACCAAAGTCAAACTTGCCATGATTATGGATAAACATGATACGATCGGTATTGATGCTGTTGCCATGTGTGTCAATGATATCGCATGTGCAGGAGGAGAACCGTTATTTTTCCTGGATTATATTGCATGCGGCAAAAATTATCCGGAGAAGATTGCTGCAATTGTCGGCGGTGTTGCAGAAGGATGTGTACAGTCTGATGCTGCCCTGATCGGTGGTGAAACAGCAGAACATCCGGGACTGATGCCGGAGGATGAATATGACCTCGCAGGTTTTGCTGTCGGCGTCAGTGACAAAAAAGATATGATCACAGGTGAGGAGTTAAATGCAGGAGATGTGCTGATCGGTATGGCTTCTACCGGTGTACACAGCAACGGATTTTCACTTGTTCGTAAAGTGTTTGAAATGACCAGAGAATCTCTGGATACTTATTATGAGGAACTGGGAACAACTCTGGGAGAGGCACTTCTCGCGCCGACCAGAATATATGTAAAAGCATTAAAGAGTATTAAGAATGCAGGTGTCCGTGTTCACGCGTGCAGTCATATTACCGGCGGTGGATTTTATGAAAATGTACCGCGTATGCTGAAGGATGGAACACATGCAGTGATTGAGAAAGACAGCTATCCGGTGCTTCCGATCTTCAAACTTATGGCGAAGGTTGGAAATATTGAAGAAAAAATGATGTACAACACTTTTAACATGGGGCTTGGAATGGTGCTGGCAGTAGATCCGGCAGACGTGGACAAGACAATGGAGGCAATTAAGGCAGCAGGCGATACTCCATATGTAGTGGGACGTATAGAAGATGGAGAAAAGGGAGTGACCTTATGCTGAAATTAGGCGTTCTGGTATCCGGAGGCGGAACAAATCTTCAGGCAATTCTGGATGCAGTGGATCAGGGAACGATCACCAATGCACAGGTAGGTCTGGTCATCAGCAACAATGCCGGTGCCTATGCGCTGGAACGTGCAAAAAAGCATGGAATTGAAGCAGTATGTATTTCTCCGAAAGATTATGAGGACAGAGAAGCATTTCACAGAGCACTTCTCGCAAAACTTCAGGAAAGCGGCGTGAATCTTGTGGTACTGGCAGGCTATCTTGTTGCCATTCCTCCGATGATCGTGGAAGCTTTTCCGAATCGGATCATTAATATCCATCCTTCTTTGATTCCGTCTTTCTGTGGTGTGGGTTATTATGGCCTTCATGTGCATGAGGGTGTTCTTGCCAGAGGGGTAAAAGTGACTGGTGCAACGGTGCACTTTGTGGATACCGGCACAGATACCGGACCGATTATTCTGCAGAAAGCTGTGGAGGTGCAGGAGGGAGATACACCGAAAGTGCTTCAGCAGCGTGTGATGGAACAGGCAGAGTGGAAGATTCTTCCAAGAGCCATTGATTTGATTGCCAATGGCAGGGTAACTGTTACAGACGGAAAAGTCTCGATAAAGGAGTAAGAATATGAAAGTACTGATTGTAGGAAGCGGCGGAAGAGAGCATGCAATCGCATGGAGTGTGGCAAAGAGCCCAAGAGTCGATAAAATTTATTGTGCACCGGGAAATGCGGGTATCGCTGAATATGCGGAATGTGTGAATATCGGAGCCATGGAATTTGAGAAACTGGCAGATTTTGCGGCAGAAAAAGAAGTGGATCTGACGATTATCGGTATGGATGACCCGCTGGTTGGCGGAGTCGTTGATGTGTTTGAAGAACGTGGACTGAAAGTATTCGGTCCGCGCAAAAATGCTGCGATTCTGGAAGGATCCAAGGCATTCTCCAAAGATCTGATGAAGAAATATCATATCCCGACTGCCGGGTACGAGAATTTTACGGATCCGGAAAAAGCTCTGGAATATCTTCGCACACAGGCGAAATTTCCAATCGTCCTCAAAGCTGACGGACTGGCTCTTGGAAAGGGCGTCCTGATCTGCAATACCCTTGAGGAAGCAGAGGACGGTGTCAGAGAAATCATGGAAGATAAAAAATTCGGCAATGCCGGAAACACCATGGTAATCGAGGAATTTATGACCGGCCGTGAGGTGTCTGTTCTCTCATTTGTGGATGGAAAGACCATCAGGACCATGACTTCCGCTCAGGATCACAAACGCGCGATGGACGGAGATCAGGGACTGAATACGGGAGGTATGGGAACATTCTCTCCAAGTCCGTTCTATACAAAAGAAGTGGATGAATTTTGTCAGAAATATATTTACCAGCCTACGGTGGATGCTATGGCTTCGGAAGGACGTCCGTTTAAGGGAATTATTTTCTTTGGACTGATGCTGACAGCGGAAGGTCCGAAAGTACTGGAGTATAATGCCCGCTTTGGAGATCCGGAGGCACAGGTAGTACTTCCGCGTATGAAAAATGACATCATCGAAGTGATGGAAGCCTGTGTAAACGGTACGCTGGATCAGGTTGATCTTCAGTTCGAGGATAACGCCGCAGTCTGTGTGGTACTTGCCAGCGAAGGATATCCGGTGAAATACGAAAAAGGAATTCCAATGTATGGATTTGAGAATTTCAAGGATAAAGACGGATATTACTGCTTCCATGCGGGAACGAAATTTGATGAGAATGGTCAGATTGTTACCAATGGCGGACGAGTTCTTGGAATCACGGCAACGGGAAGCGATTTAAAAGAAGCAAGAAAAAATGCCTATGCCGCAACAGAATGGATTACATTTGCCAATAAATATATGCGTCATGATATTGGGAAGGCAATTGATGAGGCGTAAAGACGTATTCATTTAAAGCTTTGTATGAGTAAGAAACGGTTGTAATTTAGGAAAACAGGGTAAGGGTCATTTCCGGGTTTATGGAAATGACCTTTACTTTTGTATGTATTTATTATAAAATATTAGTGTATACAAAAATATCGAAAAGTATATTGTGAAGCGTGTCGGAGCACGGGAAGTGCAGAAAGCATGCAGGGTTCAGAATAAACGATATAGAGAGGATAAAGAGATGGGAATGAGTGTTGAGGAGGCTGTAAAGGAGCTTCAGACAAGAGAACGTTTTTTTGTAGCGTATGCACAGGCTACGAAACTTCCTTATGTTACCTGTGACGAGGAAAGTTTTAATGATCAGGCGTGGATATTTGCCACAGAAGAGGAAATTAAGGAATTTGGCAAGAAGAAACTGGAAGATAAAGTTCTTCTCATGGGAATGCGCTATGATAAGAAAGATTTTCCAAGATTTTACGGAACACTGTATGCGATCGGTGTAAACTCTGTTGTCTGGAATGACGGAGAAAATCATGTGGAAGTGGAGCTTGAGAAGATTGCCAGACAGGCGGATTTCAGCAAACTGGAGCCTGAAAAAAGACCGCTGCTGAATCCAACACTTCAGCTTTCCGGGATTTATTTTATGCAGGAACTCCGTCGCCCTGTGAAGAAGGAAGAACGTCAGAATGTGGAGGAGGAAAAACGTCAGAAAGTGAGGGAACTGGAAGAGGAGCTGATTGTGAATGTGCGCAGAGCAGAATATCTTCTTGCACTTGATGTAAATCAGGATGATCCGAAGAAAGTGAATATTCCATATCTGAAAGATAAAGAAGGCAAAATTCTCCAGCCGGTATTTACCGATGTCATGGAATTTGAGAAATTTGCAAGAGGAAAGAAACTTCGTCTCATGAAGGTTCCGTTCCAGAAACTTCCTGAATTGATGATGCAGCAGGCAGAAAATTGTGTGATCAATCCTATGGGATTCAACCTTATCTTATCCAGGGAGCAGCTGACGAAAATCATTGGCTGATGAGGGCAGATATCTAAAGAAGAAAAAAAATTCATAGGTTGTAAAATTTATAAAAGATGAACACATGTGCAGGTATATGAAGAAGATATCTGCATGTGTGTTTTTGCATTTCAGTAAGGTATTCTATATTTTGCTGTAATATAAAAAGTTCTCCGGGTAGACTTTTTGTACTTAGAAGATATGATTTTTGAAATAAAAATATGTCAGTGAGAAGTTTTCCTGTTGAATAACAGAGGAGTTTTTTACAGTGAAAATAGAAAGATAAAAATAGTCATTTTCAAAATGTGATTTATGTGCTATGATATGTATAACACTTGATAAAAGTGGACAGTAACATGCCCATAGAAGATACCCGGGAGGTGAGAATATGGTCATAGAAATAGATTTTAACAGCAGTGAAGCCATATATACGCAGCTGATGAACCAGATCATCCTTGGAATTGCCACATCGCGGCTTCAGGAAGGAGATACGCTTCCTTCTGTACGACAGCTGGCAGAGACGATCGGCATTAATATGCATACCGTGAACAAAGCATACTCGCTGTTGCGCCAGGAGGGATTTGTCACGATCGACCGCAGGAAGGGTGCTGTGATTGCTGTTGATATGAATAAAATCAAGGCCAAAGAAGAATTGAAGGAGAACCTGATCGTGGCACTGGCCAGAGGGTACTGCCGGAATATCAGCAGAGAAGAAGTACATGAACTGATTGATGAAATTTTTGACGAATATGCGGCTGATTGATTATACTAAGGCCATACATCAGAAGTGATATCGCTGATCGGATATGTCAGTTTGATTATTAACGATGTACTGGAAGAAGTCAAAAACAGATGATAAGATAATAACGAAACAAATTATATCAGGAGGACATTATGCAGGAAAAATTTACCAGACAGGCGGCGGAAGCCCTTTCCCTGGCAAAGAAAACCGCACAGTCCTGCAGGCATACTTACATTGGGACTGAGCATATATTACTGGGCCTGCTCAAAGAGCCGGAGGGCACTGCCGGCAAAGTTATGGAGGAATTCGGAATAGAGGAAGAATCCCTTATGAAACTGGTGGAAAAACTGATTGCCCCGCCGGAAACAAATTTGATGGAACGAGAGCCTGTTTTGAGCCCTCGTGCAAAGAAAATTATAGAAAGTGCAGCGCAGGAAGCAGAGGCATTTCAGGAAGCGTTTATCGGAACGGAACATCTGCTGCTTGCCACGCTCCGGGAGACAGATTGCGTGGCAACCCGTCTTCTCCATACTCTGGGTGTCAATATTCAAAAACTGTATGCAGGAGTTCTTGCGGCGATTGGATTGGACAATGAAGCGATTTCCGAGGAATTCAGAGAACTGAAATCCATGAAAAATAAAAAAGGAAGTGCCACTCCTGTGCTTGATCAGTACAGCAGAGATCTGACTGCTATGGCAGCGGAGGGAAAACTGGATCCTGTAATCGGTCGGGATCGGGAAATCGCACGCCTGATTCAGATATTAAGCCGAAGAACGAAGAATAATCCATGTCTGGTAGGGGAACCGGGTGTTGGAAAGACTGCAATAGCAGAGGGGCTGGCACAGCGTATTGTTTCCGGAATGGTACCGGATACTGTGAAGGATAAGCGTGTAGTTGTTCTGAACCTGTCCGGAATGGTGGCCGGAAGTAAATATCGCGGTGAATTTGAAGAGCGGATTCGTAATGTAGTGAATGAAGTAAGAGAACATCAGGGAATTCTTCTGTTCATTGATGAACTTCATACGATTATTGGAGCAGGCGGTGCAGAAGGTGCCCTGGATGCGTCAAATATTTTGAAACCGTCACTTTCCCGTGGGGAAATTCAGCTGATTGGTGCAACAACGCTGGAAGAATACAGGAAATACATTGAAAAAGATGCTGCTCTGGAACGCCGGTTCCAGCCTGTTACAGTAGAAGAGCCGACAGAGGAAGAAGCAATCGAGATTCTCCGGGGACTTCGTCCGTATTATGAGAAACATCACAAGGTCAGAATAGAGGATGATGCTCTGGAAGCAGCAGTAAAGATGTCTGTCCGCTATATCAATGACAGGTTCCTTCCGGATAAGGCAATCGATGTAATTGATGAAGCATCTTCCAAGGTACGTTTGAATGGTTACCAGTCTGTGCCGGAAGTGGAAGCTTTGGAGGAAGAATTACGGCAAATTCATGAAAAAAAAGAAGAGGCAATTAAAAATGCGGATCTTGCTGCAGCCAGAGAAGCACAGAACCGCCAGAAAGAAGTAGAGGAAGAACTGGAAAAACAGAAACTGCGTGCAGAAAAGAAAAACAAGCGTAAACCCATGGTTGTAACGGAACTTTCTGTGGCAGATATCATTTCTGACTGGACAAGAATTCCTGTGCAGCGGCTTACTGAGGGAGAGACAAAAAGGCTTGCGCATCTGGAGAAAGAACTGCACAGAAGAGTAATCGGTCAGGAAACTGCAGTCAAAGCAGTGGCGCAGGCAGTCAAGCGCGGCCGTGTCGGGCTGAAAGATCCTAACAGGCCGATTGGTTCCTTTTTGTTCCTCGGACCGACCGGTGTTGGAAAAACAGAACTTTCCAAAGCGCTTGCTGAGGCTGTATTCGGCAGTGAGCAGGCAATGATTCGGGTAGATATGTCTGAATACATGGAAAAGCACAGTGTATCCAAATTAATCGGCTCACCGCCCGGCTATGTCGGCTATGATGAAGGCGGCCAATTGAGTGAAAAAGTCCGTCGGAATCCGTACAGTGTGATTCTCTTTGATGAGATTGAAAAGGCTCACCCGGATGTGTTTAATATCCTGCTTCAGGTACTGGATGATGGACACATTACAGATGCACATGGTAGAAAAGTTGATTTTAAACAGACCATCATTATTATGACGTCCAATGCCGGAGCACAGGCAATCATAGAGCCAAAAAGACTGGGGTTTGTTTCAAAACCGGATGAACAGCAGGATTATGAACGTATGAAATCCGGTGTTATGGAAGAAGTACGCAGAATGTTCAAACCGGAGTTTCTGAATCGAATTGATGAGATTATGGTGTTCCATTCTCTGAACAGAGAGCATATCCGCCAGATTGTCACGATACTTCTGAAAAATCTGGAAAAACGATGTGCAGATCAGATGGATATTCAGCTGAAAGTTACCCCTGCTGTAAAGGACCATCTGGCAGAGGCTGGTTTTGACAGCAAATATGGGGCGAGACCTCTTAGACGTGCTATTCAGACACAACTGGAAGACAAAATGGCAAATGAAATTCTGGAAGGACATATCCACAGAGGTGATACGGTTACGGTTCAGATTTCCAAAAAACAGATTTGTTTTCATGCAGTATCAAAATCTTAAAAAGATATAAAATGTGCTGGAGAGTCTGGTCAAAAAAACAGATTTATTATATAATATGAACGAGAATAAAGTGTGATTGTCGAATATTTGATGTGGAGCTGAGGCGGCTTTTTCCGCAGATTCGGACAATTACAAAAAACACTATAGAAGTCTTAGGGAGGACATAATATCATGGCAGTAGTGAAGGAACTCATCCGTACTGAAGAAAATGGAAGTATCAGCTTCGGTGATTATGAACTGGCACAGAAATCCAAATTATCGGATTATCAGCATCAGGGCGATGTGTATAAAGTAAAAACATTCAAAGAAATCACCAAGCTGGAGCGCAACGGAATGTTTGTTTATGAATCCGTGCCTGGTACTTCTGTATTTCATCTGGAACAGGATGGCTCCGTTATGAGTTTTCATGTGGAGGGACCGGAAGATGCTCAGATTACGGTGGAAATGGAACCGGATACGGAATACCGTATATTCATCGATGGTTTTGACACTGGCAAAGTAAAAACAAATCTTGGCGGTAAGCTTTCTTTCAGCGCAGAACTGGGAAATGCCGCTGATGTTGAAGTGAAGATTGAAAAATGCTGAAAAATAAAAAAATTGTTTATTTCTGCCAGGAATGCGGATATGAATCTGCCAAATGGATGGGGCAGTGTCCGGGATGCAGGGCATGGAATACGTTTGTGGAAGAAGCTGTTTCAACGAAGAAGACAGCTTCTTCCAGTTCAGGAACAGTTCCTGAAAAGCGTAAGGAACCTGTGATGCTGAAGGATATCAGCCTGTCCGAGGAAGAACGGCAGACAACAAAAATTGGAGAACTTGACAGAGTGCTCGGGGGCGGTATTGTTCCCGGCTCTCTGGTATTGGTGGGTGGAGATCCGGGTATCGGTAAATCCACCCTCCTTTTGCAGGTATGCAGGAATCTGGCAGATCTGGGTGTATCTGTGCTTTATATTTCCGGTGAGGAATCTCTGCGTCAGATTAAGCTTCGGGCAAACCGTATCGGAAATTTTAATGAAAAACTGATGCTTCTGTGCGAAACAAATCTGGAAGTGATCCGTGAGATCATTGAACGGAAAAAACCGGAGATTGTTGTGATCGATTCGATTCAGACCATGTTTCATGAAGATATCAGCTCTGCACCTGGAAGTGTTTCTCAGGTAAGGGAATCTACCAATATTCTGATGCAGATTGCAAAAGGAATGGGGATTTCTATTTTTATTGTAGGGCATGTGACCAAGGAAGGAAATGTGGCCGGTCCGAGAGTGCTGGAGCATATGGTGGATACGGTACTTTATTTTGAGGGGGACAGGCATGCAGCGTATCGTATTCTGAGAGCAGTGAAAAACCGCTTTGGATCCACCAATGAGATTGGTGTTTTTGAGATGCGTAATACCGGGCTGGAAGAAGTAAAAAATGCATCAGAATTCATGTTGAACGGGAAGCCGAGTGATACTTCCGGTTCGATCGTGGCATGTTCTATGGAAGGAACGAGACCGATTCTGGTGGAAATCCAGGCACTGGTATGTCAGAGTAATTTCGGAATACCAAGGAGAACCGCTGTTGGAACCGATTTTAACAGAGTGAATCTGTTGATGGCAGTTCTGGAAAAAAAGGTGGGGATTCATCTGGCGTCCTGTGATGCATATGTTAATATTGCAGGAGGTATGAAGATGACGGAACCGGCGATTGATCTGGGGATTTCCCTGGCAGTTGTTTCGAGCTGCAAAGATATTGTAATTCCTGATTCCGTGATGGCATTCGGTGAAATCGGTCTGAGTGGAGAAGTACGTGCTGTGAGTATGGCCGGACAGCGAGTAGCCGAGGCAAAGAAACTGGGATTTCGAACGGTGATTCTTCCGGAAGTCTGCAGGGCGTCTTTGGGAAAAGTAGATGGAATTGAGTTGGTTTATGTAAATTGGATACAGGATGCGATATCATATATTATGGAAATGAACAAGTGTTCATAATATAAGCTGTGCAGTGGATTTCATATACGGAGAATGACAAAAGCAGGAGATGAAAAGATGGCTCCTGCTTTTGGTATAATGCTCGTGAAAAAGAGATAAGGGCTGAAAAACAAAAAGAGATAAAAAACAACATAAAAAATGGAGAGATGTAGATAAAAATGAAAAAAGTTGTTGACATGCATGGTCTCCTGTGGTATCCTAACTGAGCTGTCAGAAAGAATTGTTTTTCTGAAAGATACAATTTGGTGGTTTTTCAGAAAAATAAAAATAGTTGTTGACAAATGACTGAACATATGATAAAGTAGTCAGGTCGTCAATGAGAGATGACAGAAACCACAGAAAACCGCATATGTCGTTGAGAAAAACCTCAAAAAACTTGAAAAAAGTTGTTGACAAGTGTTGGAAGATGTGGTAATCTAATGAAGCTGTCGCGAGACAGAGACCTTGATAACTAAACAGTGAAACACATACGATTCTCGAAAATTCTTTACATTCAAAAGAACGGTTCGATGAACCAAAAACAGTAAAAACGAGAGATAGCTAGTAGTTATCTTGAGTGAATCAAACATTTTATCAGAGAGTTTGATCCTGGCTCAGGATGAACGCTGGCGGCGTGCTTAACACATGCAAGTCGAACGGAGATCACTCCATTGAGGCTTCGGCGGATTTGGCTTGATCTTAGTGGCGGACGGGTGAGTAACGCGTGGGTAACCTGCCTTATACAGGGGGATAAC
>CAMBAL010000051.1 GCA_945864225.1 uncultured Blautia sp.
GCGCATCGTAGGAGAACTCTAATCCATTAAATCCGAAAGTAAATTTACGCAACCGAACAGCAAGACAACTATGGACATCTATGCAAGAGTAAAGTATAATAAACCAGAACAGCTATTCGATGTAGTAAATTCTGCATTTCATCAAGCTGTCCCCTCGTAAAAGTGGCCTGTTTTTTGGTTAAGGAATAGGACAACCGAGGGGCCGAGGCTCAAAAAAGCCCGGAATATCAAGGAAAATCATCGCTCAGACGATTGAAATACGGTCTCAAAGCAGCTCGTCGTGCTCCGCAGTTCAGCAAGAGATAATTTTTCTATCAAGAGAACTTACAAAAGAGAAGACAACAAACCCCGAAAAATCAAGGTTTTTCGGGGTTTTCTTTATATTCTTACAAGAAAAGATTTTCTATAAAAACTTGAAAATTTCTATGCGTAGCCAACAAGCAGGAAACAGGCAACCAACAATTCGGATTGAATAAAGAAAGGGTTTTCTGCAAGTGTTCCGTAACACAGAAAAAAGAAGGTCATCACTGACCTTCCTTCATATCTTTCCACATATGTCTTAATTCATTGACTGATTTGAATTCCCATACCTGACCATTCTTGAAGATGATTTTGTGGTCATCTATCCCTGCAATATCCTTGAAGTAGCACCTGCACACTTGCCACTTCAGAAGTTGTTCATATGTAGGTGTTGATATAGGCTGCGGCATGTAAGATACTCACGATATTTTTTATCGGGGCACATAATAGTCGCACTTAAAATATTGGATTCCTATTCTCACATTTCATTATTCCTCTTCTATATATTCCAAATCAGGATCATTATCTAGCATATCATAATCCATATCTTCTTCGAAAGAATTTTCATTTCCAATGCTGAGCGCTACTGAAATTGCATCATTTAAAAGTGTATCCGATTCATCAATTGCATCATCAGGGATTTCTTTCGTAAAAAGAAAATCCCAACCAGATAAATAAAAAGTAATATTATCCGGACTTGTAGATGGTGTAACCCTAAAAACTCTACTGTGGAGAGTCCATCCATCTGTTAAAAAAGCTGAAATGATAGTCTCTGCTCTCGGTGATGTTTCAACAAATAATCTGTCACCATTATGGGCTGTTACATCATTGCCATCGTTAATATGAATAATTTTTGTAATTGTTTTCATAGCTGGTCTCCATTCTGTTGTTACTTTGCTTTTTTTCTATAAGGATTGTACCACGCCCAACATTTATTTTCAATTTCAAATTAAATATTTCAATCATTTCATAACCACCTCCCATCTTAGCTAATTCATTTTGCGGTCTATTTGGCAGGGCTATATTGCAATCACTTCACACCCCTTCGTGATATATCTTCTCCTGAAGAACCCTGCATTCTTCCAGACAATTACTAACATTCTTACAGGAATAACTTTCACCATTTACAAGTTCCATCAGATTCCAGTAAATGTCAGATTCCACGTTCAGATATTGCTCAAACAAATCTATTGCTTCTTCGTACTGGCGCTGCCCCATATAATAATACCCATATCTCAAAGCAGCAAATCTTCGCTGCTGCCAGTCATCTGCAAAGAAAATTCCAACCATCAACGCACACATAATCCCTCCAATCATCATTTTTTTCCGCATTGACATCGGATTTTTTGCTACAGTACTATCTTCAAGTTTCCACTTCATCATCTCACCTATACCTTTCCTGGGTCATTGCAACGCACTTCCACAATGTATCCAAAACGTATTGAAAATCAGGTTCGCTTAATTGCGTATGTGCTTTCATACAAATTTCTGACACTTTGTATACTGTGAAGCTTGGAAATACAGATATTGATTTTCAGAAAGTAGATGAGGTATGTCATTGCATTCCGTCTGGTTTGAATGTCTGGGGCGGAAGAGATGAGAGATTTAATCTTACAAAGCTTAAATGCTATAGATCGCTTAAAGATACCAAAAGACTGGAGCGCTCCTTAGGAACATTGGGTGGAGGAAATCATTCGTACCTATAAAGAAGCTGGACGACGTTCGGAAATTCAAAACAAGTTGAAAAGCCTTACTCAGGAATATAAGGATAAGACACCGGATGTTCCGGAAGATCTTTGCTGGTTATATGGATCATTTCTTATGGACTATCTGCATGATGTTGAAATCTGTCAGGAGTTTGCACGTAGAAGCAGAGAACGAATGGCTGAAATCATACTGGATAAAACCGGTATGGAAGCGATTGATGCTTTTCATACAATTCACAATTATATTGATACAGACGAAATGATATTGAGAAAGGGAGCCATTGCTGCCCATGAGGGCGAGAAGGTTCTGATTCCAATTAACATGAGAGATGGGTCGGTTATCGCAACCGGAAAAGGAAATCCGGATTGGAATTATTCAGCACCACATGGAGCAGGTCGAGTAATGTCACGAACAAAGGCTAAGAATTCATTGAACATTGAAGAGTACAGAGCAGCTATGGAAGGTATTTATACCACATCTGTAAATGAAAATACGCTCGATGAAGCACCCATGGTATATAAGTCATTGAAAGATATCATAGATGTGATTCATAGCACGGTTGATATTATTGATATTATTAAACCAGTTTATAATTTCAAAGCTTCAGAGGATGATGCTCCATGGAAGAAAGGTAAGGTAAACAACAATGGAGAAACTGATTCGAAGTAAACTCCAGGACATAGAGAAACAACAAAATGTAAAGATCCTGTTGGCAGTTGAATCGGGTAGTCGTGCCTGGGGATTTGCATCTCCGGATAGTGATTATGACGTCAGATTCATATATGTGCGACCTAATGAACAATATGGTTTTGTTCAGGAAAGTATGGGTAGGGAGTAATAAACGTTTTGTTCAAACTGTAATACAGATTCAGCATTATAAACTTTTGACAACATAAATTAAAGAACGAAATGTATCGACTTTAGTTCTTTGCATGATTATAATTAAAGAACAAAATGTAGAAAAGGAGGGCATGAATATGGATTATACGATTGAAGGATTACGTACAGTTATAGAACAGTATGATGGAATCGCCAGTCTGGAGCAGCTTCAGAAGGCTGGATTTAGCAGAATGATGATATATGCAGGCCTTAAGGATGGAGTGCTGAACAAAGAGGCTCATGGAAACTACAGTATTGCAGATCAGCAGCCAGACGAGTATCGGATTATTCAGTGTCGCTCAGACAAAGTTGTTTTTTCACATGCTACTGCTTTGTTTCTGCATGGCTTATCAGATCGAGTGCCGCATACTTTGGATATTACCGTTCCCCAGGGAGATAATGTAAGTAAGATTAAGAGGGATTACAGTAATACCAGATTTCATTATTGTAAAAAAGATTTATGGCAGCTTGGACTTACGAAAATTGTTACCCCACAGGGATTTACAGTGAATGCATATGACCTTGAGAGATGTATCTGTGATCTGATTCGTGATAAGAAGAATGTAGACACACAGATCTATATTCAGGCAATCAGAGAATACTTTATGCATCACTGTAAAAACAGAAAGATTATAAAATATTCCAGAGAGATGAATATTGAGGATAAAGTCAGGACGTATATGGAGGTATTGCAGGCAGTATGAGAACACCGGAACAATTAAAAGGACAGATTCGCAGCTTTGCAGAAAAACATAAGCTTATGTCCCAGGAAGTTCTTCAGATGTACTTGTTTGAACGGGTACTGGAACGTCTTGCTGCATCTGAATACAAGGACAATTTTATCTTAAAGGGTGGACTTTTAATTTCTTCAATGCTTGGAATCAATGAAAGAACAACCATGGATATGGATACAACAGTAACCGGTATTACTATGAACGAAGGTGAAATTGCTGAAACGATCAAGGATATTCTTTCCATAGACGTGGGAGATGGAATTGTTTTTGAATACAAAGAGCTTGAGCCGATACGTGAAGATGATGATCATAACAATTTCAGAGCATATTTTAATGCTGTATATGGAAAAATCTGTAATCCGATGAAAATAGATATTACGACAGGTGATAAGATTACACCGGCGGCAGTGGAGTACGCATATCAGTGTATTCTTGATGAGAAATCTATTACTGTTAAAGCCTATAATGTGGAAACAGTCATTGCTGAAAAATATGAGACGATTATTCGACGAAATATAGGAACAACCAGAGCTCGAGATTTTTACGATCTGTTTCGAGTTTTCAATATGTATAAGGATCGCATTAATCCGGTAGACCTAGTGAGTTGGTCTCTGTGGTGAATAGTGCGTTCAAACAGGGTCAGACTACAACAAACATCGAAAATTAGGCCCCTCGAAAGTGGGGTGCAACAGGGGTTGAAATTAAGGCCAAAATGCCGAAAACCCTATAAAATCAAGAAAAATAACCTGTAGAATCATGGCAATACGGTCTCAAAGCCGCAAGACGCGCTCCGCAGTTCAGCAAGCAAAAGATTTGAATGTGCGTCTCCTTCTTCTTGCTTACAATGAAGTTGACGGTAATGATCAGTATATGTTGGATACAGACTCTTATTTCCAATTGAAAAGAAAAATATTGTCAGCGGGTATCCGATGTGAGGACTGTGTTGTTTCAAGGTCGAGAAGAGATAAAATTGGTGGCTGTGGAACACTTTATATTACAAAGGAGTAGGAAATATGGGAGAAACTTTTATATTTCCCAGGGTGAGCAAAATTCATCAAGTCATTTTTGCAAAGGATTGGTGCAAGGATGCGGTTCTGGTTAAAGTCAAAAATGGTGTGGATAAGCTGCGTTTTGAATTTGTATGGAACAGTTATGAAGTGACCTTAAATGGGGAAAGCTTGTTCAGCGTAAATGCGGAAAAGGTCTGCCCGACCTGTGGTGCAGGGATCTGCAGAGGATATGGAGAACAGAACCTTTCCATGAAAGATGCTCTGGAAATAAGTGCAGGCATTAACGAGGGCTATGAGGGAATCGAAAAGGCGGCAGAGCGTATCCAGCCGATGCTTGGGCTGCTGTCAGACGGATATTATGTGGTTGCGGACTCTGAACTGTTTCCTTATACCGGTAATGGTCATTTCTGGGAGAATCATGGCGTTCCTAATCTGTTTGTTCCATCTTTGGGAAGAAGGGACTATGAGGCGAAACTGTTTGGCCCATCAACCCTGATTGCAAGTGAAAAAGCAGCGCTGTGTGACGGTGAAAGAGTGGAGTATTATATGCGCAGATTGGAGGATGGCGAAAGGTTTCCCCGCGCCATAGGATGTTATCTGGGCGGTGATACGGTGCTTTTGCTGGATGGACATCACAAAGCGGCAGCACAGGCAGCCAGGGGGAAAATGGTAAAGTGTCTGGTAATCATGCCGGTAAGTGACTGGAAGCTTTCGGAAGAGGCGAAAAGAAGAGAAGAGCCTTTGCTTCATGCAGAGTATGCTCATCTGCTGGATAGCTCTGGGGTACATGCCGGATTTGTCCATGGTTTTTTTCCGGGAGCCTATAGAACGAAAGTTATCCGGGAGGACCGGGAGCCGCCGAGACCCGCAGAATTTGTGGAGTGGGGAAAAATCCCGCAGGAATATTTTCTGAGTCTGGAAGAACAGAAAAAGGCTTATGTTTCTGGAGGAAGACAGCAAAAAGAAAAAGTGAAGAGAAACCGGATATTGATGGCTCTGTCGGGGGAAAAATAAGAGAAAAATCATGCATCGAGGCAAAACAACAGGAGAATTTTATGGATAGAAAAGAGATGAAAAAGCTGTGTATCCGTACAGCAAAGATCGCAGTAGGAAGCAGTGCTGCTATTTATGTCGCGGAAGCACTGAATCTGGAGTATGCAGCTGCTGCCGGAAGTATCGCACTGCTTACAATCGTAACGACCAAGTGGGAAACACTGAAGCTTTCCGTACTCCGGGTCCTTACGTTTCTGGCAGCGGTTGCGCTTGCGTGGGTGACGTTTGTCCATATCAGCAGTGAGTGGACAGCGTATGGAGTCTTCATTTTTATCATGGTGCTTCTGAGTGAACTTGTGGGGCTGAAAGCTACCATATCCGTAAACGCTGTCATAGGAACGCATTTCCTTACCACGATGGATTTCGGGATGGAATTTATCCGGAATGAATTTCTTCTGGTTTTGATCGGAATTTCTGTCGCGATCATTCTGAACCTGTATCACGACAACCATAATCAGAAAAAAGATCTGATCCGCAACATGCGCTGGACAGAGCAGCAGCTGCAGATGATCCTGCGGGAAATGGCTTCCTATCTGTTTTGTCAGGAAATGGAGCGGAATGTCTGGGACGATATCTGCAATCTTGAAAAACAGCTTCACGGATTTATCAGTGATGCCTACGAATATCAGAATAATACGTTTCAGTCCCACCCGGGATATTATATTGATTATTTTGAAATGCGCATGAAACAGTGCAACGTGCTTCACAACCTTCATTATGAGATGAAAAAAATCCGTACCATGCCGGTTCAGGCGGAGATTATCGCACAGTATATCCTGTATCTGGTGGATTATGTGATCGAAATCAATATTCCGCAGCCGCAGATCGAACGCCTGAACCAGATTTTCAGAGAAATGGAACAGGAACCGCTCCCGGTTTCGCGTGCAGAGTTTGAGAGCCGGGCCATGCTGTATCACATTCTGATGGATCTGGAGGAGTTTCTGGTGTTTAAAAAACGATTCGTCAATGAACTGGATGAAGGGAAGCTGAAGCGATACTGGAATTAGAGCAAGAGTGTGTAAGTGACAGACAGTTGAAAGCCTACACACTTTTTTTATACAGACATATTTCGGCGAGTTCTGTCTGTTTTTGTTTTTTTTCGGATAGTTCTGTGGTAAAATGAAAGGAATCAGGAGGAACATCATGAAGAAACTTGTAATTGGAATTCTTGCCCATGTGGATGCGGGAAAAACGACCCTGTCAGAGGGGTTGTTGTATCAATGCGGGAAAATACGGAAGCTTGGGCGTGTAGATCATAAGGATGCTTATCTGGATACTTTTCATCTGGAACGGGAACGGGGCATTACCATTTTTTCTAAACAGGCTGTCCTGAATATGGGAGATACGGAAGTAACACTGCTGGATACACCGGGACATGTGGATTTTTCAGCGGAAATGGAGCGTACCCTGCAGGTGCTGGATTATGCCATTCTGGTGATCAACGGGGCGGACGGAGTACAGGGACATACGCTGACTTTGTGGAGACTGCTGGCGCGCTATGAAATCCCTGTATTTTTGTTTGTGAACAAAATGGATCAGGAAGGGACAGACCGGGAAGCTCTTCTGGCAGATCTGAAGAAGAGACTGAACGATGCCTGTATCTCCTTTGCAGATGCGGACGCGGAAGAAGAAATTGCCATGTGCGGCGGAGAGGAACTGCTGGAACAGTATCTGGAAGCTGGAGAAATCGGGGAAGAAGAAACTGCTCAGCTGATTGCAGAGAGAAAAGTTTTTCCGGTGTATTTCGGATCCGCACTGAAAATGACCGGTGTGGAAGAATTTCTGCATGGTGTGGAAAAGTATACCCGTACTCCATCCTATCCTGTGGATTTTGGGGCAAAAGTTTACAAAATTGCCCGGGATGACCAGGGAAACCGTCTGACTTATATGAAAATCACCGGGGGAAATCTGAAGGTAAAAACCATCCTGTCGAACAGAAAATCTTCCGGAGCGGCGGCAATTCATCAGGGACAGGAAGATGAAATCTGGGAGGAAAAAGCAGATCAGATCCGCATTTATTCCGGAGCCAGATTTGAACTTGCACAGGAGGCAGAGGCCGGAACGGTCTGCGCAGTAACCGGTCTGACAAAAACGTATCCGGGACAGGGACTTGGTATGGAAGCCGAATCCGATATGCCGGTCCTGGAACCGGTTCTGAATTATCAGATTCAGCTTCCTCCGGACTGTGATGTGCACCAGATGCTCCGCAAACTGAAGCAGCTGGAGGAAGAAGAACCGCAGCTACATATTGTGTGGGATGAACACCTTGGAGAAATCCATGCGCAGCTGATGGGAGAGGTGCAGATTGAAATTCTGAAAAGTCTTATCTGGGAACGCTTTCATGTGGCAGTGGAATTCGGAACCGGAAACATTGTGTACAAAGAAACCATTGCAGAACCTGTGGAAGGAGTGGGGCATTTTGAACCACTGCGCCATTACGCGGAAGTACATCTGCTTCTGGAGCCCGGCGAACCGGGAAGCGGTCTGCAGTTTTTTACCGCATGCAGTGAAGATGTACTGGACCGGAACTGGCAGCGGCTCATCCTTACCCATCTGGAAGAAAAAGAGCACCTGGGTGTCCTGACCGGGTCTGCCATTACCGATATGCAGATCACGCTTCTGACCGGACGCGCACATCTGAAACATACGGAAGGCGGGGATTTTCGCCAGGCAACATACCGTGCAGTCCGTCAGGGACTGAAAAAGGCGCATTCCGTACTTCTGGAACCATATTATGAATACCGTTTGGAAGTCCCGGCGGAAATGGTCGGGCGCGCCATGACCGATATCCAGAAAATGCAGGGGACATTTCAGGGGCCTGAAACGGACGGAGAACTGTCTGTTCTGACCGGCAGTGCACCGGTAGCTGCCATGCGGGATTATCAGACGCAGGTGATTTCCTATACAAAAGGAAGAGGGCGCCTGTTCTGTAATCTGAAAGGCTATGCGCCCTGTAAAAATCAGGAAGATGTGGTGCAGTCCATTGGCTATGATTCGGAGAGAGATCTGGAAAATCCCACAGGTTCTGTATTCTGTGCACACGGAGCCGGTTTTGTGGTTCCCTGGGATCAGGTAGAAGATTATATGCATCTGGAAAGTGAAGTGAATCCGGAAAAACCGGTTTCTGCAGAAACAGAAGAAAAAGTATATGCAGGGAGAGCAGGCAGGGGTTCTTATGGCGGAAGCTATGAGGATGAAAAAGAACTGCAGGCGATTTTTGAGCGTACCTTTGGTCCTGTAAAACGGGAACGGAATGCCTTTCAGAAAAAAGTGGTGCATGCTTCACCGGATTACAGCAATTATATGCCGCGGAAAAAGCCGCAGGAGGAATATCTTCTGGTTGACGGCTATAATATTATTTTTGCCTGGGAAGAGCTGAATGAGCTTGCAAAAGCAGATCTTCACGCTGCACAGAGCAAACTGATGGATATTCTGTCAAATTATCAGGGGTACAAAAAGTGTACGCTGATTCTCGTTTTTGATGCTTACAAAGTGGAGGGCCATGCGGAAGAGGTGATCCGGTATCACAACATTTATGTGGTTTACACAAAGGAAGCGGAAACTGCCGATCAGTATATTGAAAAAACGGTTCACAGAATCGGACGGCAGTATCAGGTAACGGTTGCCACTTCCGACCGGCTGGAACAGATCATTATTCTCGGACAGGGTGCACACCGGATTTCCGCACAGGGGCTGAAAGAAGAAGTGGAGCAGACCATGCAGGAACTCCGTCAGGAATGGAAAGCACGCAGACAGAGCAGCAAGACCTATCTTTTTGACGGAGCTTCGGAAGAAGTTTCCGATTATGTGGAACGTGTGCGGCTTGGAAAAAAATAATAAGATTGAAGGGAAAAGGACTGCGCAGTAGTTTGTGGAAGCTATAGCGCAGTTTTTTGTATTACAGGAAAGCATTTTCTATTCATGCATTTATTTTCTTGTAGTTGCATATTCCATGATGCTGCCGGAATAGCTGGTAATGGGCGGAACATTTTTGTGGTCGAGGACCTGCATCATTTCGTTCACCGCAATGGTGCACATATATTCCACACGGTTGTCCAGAGTTGTGATTTCCGGGGTACTGCAGGCGGCAATCACAGAATTGTTATATCCTGTAACCTGAAAATCTTCCGGAATTCGCATACCCTTTCGCAGAGCATATTTTACTGCGCCTGTGGCAAGTTCGTCATCAGCGGCGGCAACAGCATCAAAATGAATACCGTTTTTTTGGATGTTTTCAAGAATCTGGCAGGTTTTTTCTACCGAACCCGGACAGGCAAAAGTCAATTTTTCAGCGTTAGCGATTCCGTGCTGTGCAGAAGAAGTACAGAAGCCGCGTCTTTTCCTCTGGCCGCTGTAGGTAAGGGTACGGTAAAGGTAAATCGGTGAACGTGCACCCCGGTCAAAAAGCAGGTCTGTGATATCTTTGGAAGCGCTTTCATCATCACAGATAATCGAATAAACATTGTCACCATCGAGTTTTCCGTTCAGGAGAAAAACAGGTATTTTCTTTGCTGCATTCAGGATATAGCTGTTTCCTTTTCCATTGGATTCAATAAAATGGGAACCGATAAAAAAAAGGGCATCTACATTCCTGGAAAGAAGCAGGTGGAGATAATCTGTTTTTTCCTGAAGGCTGTATCCGGTACAGCAGAGCATGGAGGTATAGGAGTTGTTCCGAAGCTCTCTTTCCAGATAATAGATAGCCTGAGCCTGATATACATCGGATGCATCTGAACAGAGAATTCCAACTGTGGACATGGTGTTGAAAGAAAGACTCCGGGCAAAAGCATTGGGGGTATAACCGTTTTTTTCGATAACATCCAGAACTTTCTGACGTGTGGCAGGGCTGACTTTTTCACTGCCGTTAAGCACACGGGAGACTGTGGCGATGGAAACACCTGCCTGGGAGGATATATCATAGATATTCATTATATGGTTCTCCTTTTGATAAAATGTTACTGTGAACGGAGTGAACAGTAACAATAAACCAGCTATTATTCGATCAATAACGATAATTTAACATATTTTGACAATTTTTGCAATGTCAGAGAAAGCAAACCCCGGTATATGCCAGTAAAAGCCAAAACAGGAATATGTCAGTAAAAATAGAAACAGAAAAATGTCAGTAAAAACGAAAACGAGAATATATCAGCGAAAAACAAAATCGGGAAAGGAGCAGCTCCTTTCCCGTCAGATTTTATGTGCATACCGGAAAATGCCGGACTATTTACGTAAATCAGGCATTTCCGAAAATGACGCCTGCTTACAGACAGGCTTTCATTTCAGTGTAAGTGCCATTTGCTTCGATATTTTCCAGAATTTTTGCAACTTCCTCTTCAAATCCCGGAAGCTCACTTAAATCTTTTCCCCAGAAATCGGTGTTGGTGCAGACTGCATGTGCCAGCTGAGCAGCAGAATCGTTTCTGTGGTTATAGTAGAATTCCAGAACTGCACGGTCATCGGAAATCGTGTAAGTATCGCCGTCCGGGCGCTTTGCAAGGAGTCCTGCATCTGTCAGCTCTGTGCCGCGGTAGAAGGCAATATAGAATGCGAAAGAAGCAGTGATGCATTTCGGAAGTTTGCCGAATTTGTTTACATAACCTTCCAGAGAAGGCATTACACGGGCTTTCCACTTGGAAGTAGAGTTCAGGGAAATGGACAGCAGTGCATGGTCAATGAACGGATTCTTGAAACGTTCGGTGACAGCAGCTGCGAAATCCTTACAGTCTTCTTCCGGAAGAGAAAGGGTAGGAATGATTTCCTCATAAATTGTTTTGTTCATAAAGCCGCAGATGGTATCATCATGCATGCAGTCTCTGACAATATTCTGTCCTGCAAGATATGCACCGAGAACCATGGAAGTATGTGCACCGTTCAGGATGCGGACTTTACGCTGTTTGTACGGTTTGTGGTTATCGGTAATGAGAACGGGCAGGCCTGCTTCTGCAAATGGAAGTTCTTTTTTGAGGGATTCCGGACCTTCAATGACCCAGAAACCGAATATTTCTCCAGTGTCAATGATGTTATCTTCATAACCGTTTTCTTCATTTATTGCGGCTGCTTCGCTGCGCGGGAAACCGGTTACAATACGGTCAACCAGAGTGGAGCAGAAGATATTTTCTGTTTCCAGCCAGCTGATAAAATCTTCTCCAAGATTCCACTGCTTCGCATAGTTCAGCACGCATTTTTCCAGTTCTTTTCCGTTGTCATCGATCAGTTCGCAGGCAAGAATGACAAAACCTTTGCCGGCTTCCTGACCGAATTTCTGAAAACGGCGGTACATGAACTGAGTCAGTTTGGCCGGATAGCTTGCAGGAGGTGTATCCGTAAACTGGCATTCCGGATCATAGGCAATACCGGCTTCTGTTGTGTTGCAGGCAATGTATCTCAGCTCCGGATTTTCCGCACATGCCATCACTGCTTCGTAATCACTGTATACATTCAGACAGCGGCTGACACAGGAAATGATTCGTTTGTCATTGACTTTCTGATTGTTTTCAAAACCGCGCAGATATAAGGTATAAAGGCCATCCTGCTCGTTGATAATGTCTGCCAGATTGAATCCGCCGTGATTGGCGATTGGCTGAACAAGAACCACTTTGCTGTTAAAGCCGGCTTTTTCATTCATCATATCGATAAAATAATCTACAAATGCACGGAGAAAATTACCTTCTCCAAACTGAAGTACGCGTTCCGGTGCATGTTCCAGAAGATATCCATCGTATCCCTGTTCTTTCAGTGTTTCATAACTTAATTTTTTCATGATTGATCATTCTCCTTCCCAGAGTGTGTCAGAAAGCACTTTTTCTAACATGCTCTCATACAAGTCGTCTAGATAATACGGATAACCGGCTGATGAAAAGACAGCCCGTGTATCATGTTATTCGGGTTATAGAGTAACACCCTGTTTAAAGATTGCCATGTCGTGGAAACCGGCTTTTTCGGATTTGACTTCTTCACCGGAAGCGACAGCAATCACATAGTCAAAAAGCTTGTCACGCAGAGAAGCGAGATCAGTTCCCTCGACCAGTTCTCCGCAGTTAAAATCAATCCAGTTGCCTTTTTTGTGATAAAGGGCGGAATTACTGGAAATTTTTACGGTAGGGACAGGAGAAGCAAAAGGTGTTCCTCTGCCTGTGGTAAATAACACAATGTGCGCACCGGAAGCGGCCAGCGCGGTAGAAGCAACCAGATCATTGCCGGGTGCGCTGAGAAGATTCAGGCCTTTTTCCTTCACAGGTTCGCCGTAGGAGAGAACTCCGCGTACAGGAGCACTGCCGGATTTCTGGGTGCATCCCATGGATTTGTCTTCCAGAGTGGAGATGCCGCCTTTTTTGTTTCCCGGGGAAGGATTTTCATAAATGGTCTGATTATGGCTTTTGAAATAATTTTTGAAATCATTGATCAGATTTACTGTCTGGTTAAAAAGTTCTTCATTTTCACAGCGGTTCATGAGCAGAGTCTCTGCACCGAACATTTCCGGAACTTCCGTCAGAATCGTAGTTCCCCCCTTGGAGATCAGCAGGTCGGAAAAAGCGCCTACAGTCGGATTGGCTGTGATTCCGGAAAGACCGTCGGAACCGCCGCATTTCATACCGATGACCAGTTCGCTGCAGCTGATGGGCTCACGCGTTGCTGAACCGGCATAATCCACCAGTTCGCGGATGAGAGAAAGCGCATCTTCGATCTCATCATCGGATTCCTGGGAAACCAGAAATTTGACACGTTTCTCATCGTATGGTCCGATATGTTTCTTTAATTCTTCGATGTTGCTGTTTTCGCATCCGAGTCCGAGAACCAGGACACCGCCTGCGTTGGGATGATTGACAAGATCGGCGAGAATCTGTCTTGTGTTCTCCTGGTCATCGCCCATCTGAGAACATCCGTAGGGATGCGGGAAAGCAGCGATTGCTTCAATACTTCCGCTTCTCAGGGACTGTGCTCTCTTCTCGATGGCAGTAGCTACATTATTGACGCAGCCAACGGTAGGGATGATCCAGATTTCGTTGCGGACACCGGCTTTACCGTCTGCACGGCGGTATCCCTGGAAGAAACGCTCTTCTGTGGCAGCCAGTGCAGTATCCTGTTTGTCATAAGTATAGGTAAGAAGGTCGCCGAGAGCTGTTTTCATGTTATGGACATGGAGCCAGGATCCTTTTTTTACCGGTTCTCTGGTGATACCGATGGGATAGCCGTATTTGATCACCGGTTCGTCCGCATCAAGATCGTCCAGTACAAACTTGTGACCCTGCGGAATATCCTCTGTCAATGTAAATTCCTTATCATCAATGGAAACTACGGTTCCTGCTTCTAATGGACAAAGGGCGACAGCTACCTTGTCAGCAGGATGAATTCTGATATATTTCTGCTGCATATTCGCGTTCCTCCTGTAATAGCGAAATAAGTGTAAGGGCTTACAATGAATGTAACTCTGCAATCATGAAAAGTCAATATTAATATGAAAGGAAAATGAAATTTATTAATATTGTATAAAAACGAATACAAATAATTGTGAAAAATACCATACAAAAAAGATTTGTTTTTTTATATGGTAAAGGCTATAATGAAAACAAGATGTAAGGGCTTACATGAAAACCGGGGATTTCAAGGAGTTTTTTGGAGTTTCCGACGGTTACTGTATATATTTCCATAATGCCGGAATGCTATACAATAACGAAATGCTATGCAGGAAGAAACATACAGACTAAATTCATATGGAAGGAACTAAAAAATGAAAGGTTTAAAAACAGTTTGCACAGCCGCGATCTGTGCTGCAGCGGTACTGGGAATGACAGGATGCTCTGCTTCCGCTACGGGAGGAAAGAGAATTGTTCGTATTTCCCATGCACAGTCAGAAACCCATCCGGAACATCTGGGACTTCTGAAATTCAAGGAATATGTGGAAGAGAATCTGGGTGACAAATATGAAGTACAGATTTTTCCCAATGAGCTTCTTGGTGCGGCTCAGAAAGCGATTGAGCTGACACAGACAGGAGCTATTGACTTCGTAGTGGCAGGAACCGCCAACCTGGAGACATTTGCAGATGTTTACGAAGTTTTTAGTATGCCGTACCTCTTTACATCAGAAGAAGCATATCATGAAGTAATGAACGATACAGATTATATGAATCAGGTGTATGAATCCACAGATGAAGCCGGATTCCGTGTTATGACCTGGTATAATGCAGGAACCAGAAGCTTCTATGCGACAAAACCAATCTATACCCCGGATGATCTGAAGGGATTGAAGATGCGTGTACAGCAGAGTCCTGCCAGTGTGAATATGGCGAAGGCTTTTGGCGCGGCGGCTTCTCCGATGAGCTTCGGTGAGGTTTATACGGCAATTCAGCAGGGTGTTATTGACGGTGCTGAGAATAATGAACTGGCACTGACGAATAACAAGCACGGAGAAGTTGCCAAGTATTATTCTTATAACAGACATCAGATGGTTCCGGATATGCTGATCGGAAACCTGAAGTTCCTGAACGGCCTGTCAGAGGAGGAAAGGGAAGTGTTTGAAGAAGCAGCGAGACTTTCGACAGAAGTGGAAATGGCTGCATGGGATGAACAGGTGGAACAGGCGAAGAAGACTGCACAAGAAGATATGGGCGTGGAATTTATTGAGGTTGATGTGCAGCTTTTTAAGGATAAAGTAGCCAATGTGCAGCAGGATATGCTGGATGCCAATCCGAATATCCAGGAACTGTATGATCATATTCAGGAAGTGAATGCGAAATATATGGATGCAGAAGCAGCAGACGCGGATGCAGAAACTGCAGATATGGATGCAGAAGCAGATGAAAAGATTGCAGATATGGATACAGAAACAGATACCGAAGAAAAGGAGGATAAAAAATAATGGAAATCTTGCACAAAATCCGCAGCGTTGTTGATACAGTATTGAGTACATTATGCGCCGTCTTCTTTGGTCTGATGGTCATTGTAGGAACTTATCAGATCGTAACCCGTTATTTCTTTAATGCTCCAAGTACGGTTTCCGAAGAACTCCTGACTTACAGCTTTACCTGGATGGCACTTCTGGCATCGGCATATGTCTTTGGTAAAAGAGATCACATGAGAATGGGATTTGTCGCTGATAAGATTACAGGAACCAGAAGAAAAGTTCTGGAGATCGCGATTGAATGTCTTGTTCTTCTTCTTGCTCTGTCTGTTATGGTTTACGGCGGATTTAATATCCAGCAGCTTACCATGACGCAGAAAACAGCTTCCCTGGGCATTCCTATGGGATATGTTTACACCGTGCTTCCTCTTTCCGGTCTTTTGATCGCGTTTTATTCCATTGTCAACATTGTGGATCTGGCCATGGGATATGAAAGAGAGCAGAGAGAAGTGAAGGAATAATCAGGGAGGAGAAAAAAATATGAGTATTGCAGCAACTTCAGGTATTATTATTTTGACATTACTGGTGATCATGCTGATTGCCGGAGTTCCCATCGCAGTGGCCCTCGGTATTTCTTCCGTATGTGCCATTCTGCCGATTATGGATCTTGATGTAGCCGTTTTGACCGGAGCCCAGAGAATTTTCTCAGGTATCTCCGTATTCAGCCTGCTGGCCATTCCGTTTTTTATTCTGGCAGGTAATATTATGAACAAGGGTGGTATTGCAGTCCGCCTGATCAATCTTGCAAAAGTTCTTACCGGACGTCTTCCGGGAGCTCTTGCACATACCAATATTATTGCAAACATGCTGTTCGGTGCGATTTCCGGTTCCGGTACAGCAGCTGCTTCCGCAATGGGTTCTATCATCGGACCGATTGAAAAAGAGGAAGGCTATGATCCGAATTTCTCGGCAGCAGTCAACATTGCCACAGCACCTACCGGACTTCTGATCCCTCCGAGCAACGTTATGATCACGTTCTCTCTCGTCAGCGGCGGTACTTCTGTAGCAGCACTTTTTATGGCCGGTTATATTCCTGGAATTCTCTGGGGACTTGCCTGCATGGCCGTTGTATTTTTTATTGCAAAGAAGCACGGATACAGAAGTGAAGTCATTTACAGCGGAAAAGAAAAACTGAAAATGGTTGTGGAAGCGATTCCGGCTCTCCTTCTGATCGTTATTGTTATCGGCGGTATTGTTGCAGGTATTTTCACAGCAACCGAAGGTTCCGTAGTGGCAGTTGTTTACAGCCTGCTTCTGTCTCTGTTCGGTTACAAATCCATTAAGCTCAAAGATATTCCGAAGCTTCTCAAGGACAGCGCGGAAATGACAGGTATCATTATTTTCCTGATCGGTGTTTCCAGCATCATGTCCTGGGTTATGGCGTTTACCAATATTCCGACACTGGTTTCCAACGGACTTCTGGCACTGAGCAGCAACAAATTTGTCATCCTGTTCCTGATCAATATCATTCTTCTGGTAGTTGGTACCTTTATGGATATGACACCGGCCTGCCTGATCTTTACACCAATCTTCCTTCCGGTTTGTACACAGCTTGGTATGAGCACAATCCATTTCGGAATTATGCTGATCTTTAACCTGTGTATCGGTACTATCACACCGCCTGTCGGAACGACACTGTTCGTAGGTGTAAAAGTCGGCGGAGTGAAGATTGAAACCGTTATTAAACAGCTGTTGTTCTACTTTGCGGCAATTTTTGCAGTACTGATGCTGGTAACGTATGTTCCGCAGATCAGTCTGTGGCTGCCGAGCCTGATGGGATATGTATAAAAGAGTATTGCTGTAAAAAAAATGTGCAATATTTGGTATTGGTTCATTTAGAATGATAAAAATTGTTAGAGTGTGTCTGAAAATTCATTACCGCCATCTGGACGCCCCACTTTGCAGGAAATTTGCCTCGCATCTGTCGGAAAGAAATTTTCAAATACACTCTGGTATAAATAGTTTTTATTATAAAAATACCGTAGAAAAAGTTTCGTCATAAAAATTAAAAAAGTACTGTTATAAGAAGCAGGAATGCGGTATGCTGAAAGTAACGAAGCAGAAGTAACAGTCAGAATCAAAAGTTTGGAAGGGAACTTCCAAATCTACCATTATTGACGCAGCAAGTGCGTCAGGAAAGAGGAAAAGAAGACGATATCGTTTGGCAAAGAACGATACGAATCTTCAAACAAATTATCACATAATAAAATGGAGGGGTCTCTCATGAAAGCATTTATGGATCAGGATTTCTTATTAAGCACTGACACAGCCAAAGAGCTGTATCATGAGTTTGCGGCAAAGGTACCGGTACTTGATTATCACTGCCATATCAATCCGCAGGAAATTGCAGAGGACAGAAAATTTGAAAACATTACCCAGGTATGGCTGGGCGGTGACCATTACAAATGGCGCCAGATGCGTTCCAATGGCGTAGATGAATATTATATTACCGGAGATGCACCGGACAGGGAAAAATTCCAGAAATGGGCGGAAACCCTGGAAAAAGCCATTGGTAATCCGCTGTTTCACTGGAGTCATCTGGAACTCCAGAGATTTTTTGGATATCACGGTGTTCTGAACGGCGATACCGCAGAAGAAGTATGGAATCTGTGCAATGCGAAATTGCAGGAAGATTCCATGAGCGTCAGAAATCTGATCAGAAAGTCTAATGTTACACTGATCTGTACCACAGATGATCCGGTGGATGACTTGAAATGGCATAAAGCAATCAAAGAAGATGAAACATTTGAAGTACAGGTACTTCCTGCATGGCGCCCGGACAAAGCGATGAATCTGGAAAAACCGGAATACCTGGACTATCTTGCACGTCTTGCCGGGGTTTCCGGTGTGGAGATCAAAACTTTTGAAGACCTGAAAGAGGCAATTGCAAAGAGAATGGAATTTTTCGACAGCATGGGCTGCTCCGTTTCCGATCATGGTCTGGATTATGTCATGTATGTTCCTGCTTCCGATGCAGAGGTAGAGGAGATTTTTGCTGCACGTCTTGCCGGAAAAACCATTTCCAAAGAAGACGCTGCGAAATTCAAGACCGCATTTATGCTGTTTGTCGCTTCCAAATATGAAGAGATGAACTGGGTGATGCAGCTTCATTACGGATGCAAGAGAGATAACAATACTTCCATGTACAACAAACTGGGACCGGATACCGGCTATGACTGCATCAGCAATTATGCACCGGGCGAACAGCTTGCCAATTTCCTGAATGCAGTGAATGAGAAGAAAAATCTTCCGAAGACGATTATTTACAGCCTGAATCCGGGAGACGACGAGCTGATCGGAACCATTCTTGGATGTTTCCAGAACAGTGATGCCATCGGCAAAATCCAGCAGGGTTCCGCGTGGTGGTTCAATGACAATAAGACCGGCATGATGAAACAGATGACGTCTCTTGCAAATCTGGGACTTCTGGGCAATTTTATCGGTATGCTGACAGACTCCAGAAGCTTCCTTTCCTACCCGAGACATGAATATTTCCGCAGAATCATGTGCGAACTGATCGGCGGATGGGTAGAGAACGGAGAATATCCGAAGGATATGAAGAACCTGGAGAAGATCGTGAAGGGCATTTCTTATAATAATGCAGTGCGTTATTTCGGATTTGATCTGGAAACAAAATAAAAATTGAGTTATTGAGGACATTTGAGTAAATTATGCTCAAAATATCTATAATATGACTCGTATGGTTCCAGTGACACAGTGACCGTATGGGTTCTGAGAACGAGAAGAGGGACAGCTTGCGTAATGCAGACGCCCTCTTTTTCGTTAAAGAGGAGTTTTGGTGAGTAGGTGCGGATTTCTTAAAGCGTGCTTTATTTATGAATTAAAGTGGGCTTTTGTGAATTAAAGTGCTCTTTAGCTCAGAAGCAGTCTTTGGGGATTCTCCGGGCTTAACTATATTTATGGCTTTCTCCGGAACTTT
>CAMBAL010000052.1 GCA_945864225.1 uncultured Blautia sp.
ACAAGGAGTATCGTCGGCAGCGTCAGATGTGTATAAGAGACAGGTATTATATTTCATATGAGAAAATGAGAGGCACGCTCCTGTAATAGAAAAAAGTCAGGATCAAATTTGTTTGACCCCGACACAATCCAGATAGAGCGTGTTTCAAAATGGCGGGAATGAATTTTCCACAAAGTGGGGCGTACAGATGACGGGAATGAATTTTCAAATACACGCTAAAACATGGACAAAATTAATGCAATGATTCCGCCGACAATCAGCAGGCATATTCCAATCAGATGAAAGTATGCGGAAAATGTATTACTGCAGACAGAAACCACGTTCGGCCAGTGCAATGCCAGGGACACTATACATAATCCCAGAAGAATCACAAGCCAGATTACCAGATATCGTTTCAAAATACGCAGCATAAACTTCACCCTCCCTGATTTTTACCAATACTCATTTCTCTTAATTTCTGTAAATACTCATCTTTCCCGATTTCTATGAATACTCGCATTCCTCGATTTCTATAACTACTCGTATTCCTCGATTTCCATAACTACTCGCATTCCTCGATTTCCATAACTACTCATATTCCTCGATTTCTATAAATGATCGTATTCTCCTGTGCCCTGTAAATGATCCTGTTTCTCAATTTTATAAATCATCATGTTTCTGAATTCTGCAAATCATCGTATTTCTCGATTTTATATGTGTAACTGCGATCCCCCAGAGCTTCGTATTCCTGTACCTCAGAGTTAAATACAAGAACCGGAAGAGCCTCCATCATCTTTCTGATTTCCTGAAAAACAGCTTCCCCGCCATCAAAATCGTCATTTACAAAAAACAGGAAAAACACTCCGCAGCTTTCCAGCATATTGTAAATCTGATAAATTTCATTCACAGTTTCTGCCGAGAGACCCATAGGAAAATCCCACAGTGCAATCCCCTTATACGGAAGTTTTCTCGTTGGATTTTCTCTGTTATATTCCCATACCGTATGATATCTGTTCTCCAGAACATTTGTCCGGATGTACATGCAGTACTCTTTTATTTCACGAATCTCCTCTTCCAGATTCTGCGGGGAAATCACACGGATATTTTCCCGGCAGTCAGATTCCCGGATATTCTCCCGGTTTCCAGATTTCCGGAAATTCTCTCGGCCTCCAGATTCCCGGATATTCTCCCGGTTTCCAGATTCCCGAATATCCGAAAGGAATTCTCTGTCATTTCTCCCATCCTCTCCATTCAGAACAGCGATCAGTTCATATTCAAAGCCTCTGTGCAGTACCAGCTGTCCCAGACACATTGTCTGAAAATGCTGCCAGGCAAGCTCTTTATTCTCTTCTTGATACAAAAACAGCTGATAGACCGCATGATTCCGGCTGAGAATATACGGTACCTCCAGCTGTCCTCCACGCACAGCATCCGGATACAGGGCACCCAGCATTCCGGCACCTTCCGGTGAACATTCATGATGGATTACTCCCAGCTGGCACTGACAGATATATTTTTCTCTATGTTTCAGCCTGCGAATGTGATAAAAATCCATAGCCTGCACAGCACTCCCAAACACAGGCGGAGGGATCTGTTCCATCAGTTCCGTCTGAATCTCCCGTATCTGCTGTCTCCTGCTTTTTCGGATATCTTCTGATTCTTTTTGTAATTCCGCAATTTCGTTTTCTTTTTCCTGTACAAAATTCCGGATTCGTTCTTCCATGTCAGAAAGATCACGCTCCAGAAGACGGATCTGCTGCTCTTTCTCATCTGAAGAAAGATGTCCGGAATTTCTCAGGTAAGTCTGGCGATTAAGAGTAAGGGAACGAAGCGTATCCAGCTTTTGTTCTTTTTCCCTGACATCCGCCTGAATACTCCGGATATCATCCTGAATATCCCGGAGTATCTGTTTCTCTTCATATTCTGCGCTATTTCCGCACAATTCCAAACAGCGCTGATCTGCCTTTGTCAGAATCTCCAGACATTTGCTCATAATCTGATCTTTGTTTTCGCTGTCCAAAAACCATTTTTTACTGATCACTCTTTTGTCGTTTTTCGTCTGTCCAGTCATCTCCACCACCTCCGTCTTCTTCGTCTTCTCCAGAAGAAACCGATAAACAACGCACAAACGGCCACTCCCGCGATGATAATCACAAATTTCCCGACTGTTATCACACAATACGCAATTCCCGCAGCCAGAATCCATGTAATTGCTTCAAAGTTCAGAAAAATACATATCACACCGCCAATGGTAACAAGCAGAAGCACCGCTTCCAGAATTTTTTCTGCTGTGATTCCTGAGAAAAAACCGTTGAAGATGTTTCCCCGCCGTCCTCTGTTCGCTCCCGGTCTCTGAAGTATATCAGCCGCACTGCCATCCTGACGGGAGTTTCCGGTGTCCCAGGCATTGTTATCTTCCGCTTCTTCCCAATCATCCCAGGTCTCACTGTTTCCTGGGTTTTCCCAGTTATCACGATTTCTTCTATCTACAGAGTCTCCCCAGTTATCAAGACTTCTTCCATCTGCGGATTCTTCCCGGTTATTCTGACTTTTTCTGTTCTTTTTATCCGGCTCATTCTGCATGTTTTCCAGATTTCGGATTGCTTCATCCAGATCTCTGTCCAGTATATCTCTCATGTCCACATTACCTCTGTTGCTGAACCTAAATTTACACTTTCCCTGTTTCAACAACATCATAACGGACAAGAAATAAATTTTTTTATTTTTCGATGTACTTGTATACTCCATTTAAGGACTGTCGGAAAATGAATTGAATAAAAACAGGAAGAATGTGACTCAGAATGAATCGTATCCTCCCTGTCGAAATATAGACGAATTTGTATATATGAAAGTACACTTTATTGATTCTGGATGAGACAATTTTATAACTGGCATCGAAAAATAGTAAAAAACATATTTCCGACGCTTAGTTTATACATGAATCAGCAGAAAAAGCATCGAGAATATCAAAATTTGTTTTTCCGATGCTTCATGCATACAACATCGCCCGCTATACCTCCCTCATTTGAGTCAAATTTTCCACATTCGATAAACAGCCCCATCAGTACACCAGCTGTTTTGTCACAAACAGCAGCTCCACCCCTGAATGCCCGTACAGTATGGCATTCCGGTATCCAATTTCGCAGATCTCACCGGGCTCCAGCACCTCCATTTTTACTTTTGCTTTTCCCGGTGCTTTTGCAAACACAAACTGCCATGGTTTCTTTGGTGCTTTCACCTCCACCGTCTGCTCCATCATGTAACTGGCAAACAGATCACTGATCCGTGATGCAGCACGGGCATCTCTGTAGGATAAAATCATCCACTTTCCAATTCTGGCTCTGGCGATTGCGAAATACTCCACGGAATTTCCGCTGAACATCCCTGCCACTTCTGCAGAACAGATTCCAAGAGCGAATTTATTCTGCGTATTTCCCAGCAGCTCACCCAGTCCGTTTTTCTCATTGATTCCAATATCATACATAATCAGCAGAAATTCTTCCTGATTCAAAAGCATCAGTTCATCACGCAGGGCCATCAGCATCTGATTCGTATCCGCACTTCCAATGCAAAGAGACAGGACACGATTTCCCGTCCCCTGTTTCATAAAACGGCCAATATTGATCCATCCCTTTTCTCTTAAATTACAGATTTCCGAAAAGGATTTTTGCAGCCCTTTTATCATTTCCCGGACTTCCATTCCGGCGCCGGTATTCATCTGTATCCCGTTTCTCGTGATCTGATTCAGTCCTGCCCTCTCAGACAATTCTATGATTTCTTCATCCGATGCCTCACAAAGCTCCGAAATATAACAAAGCGCGTTACTGGTTTTATATTCTTCCAGAATACTGAGCAGGCTGTCCATATATTGCCCCACGGAAAGTTCGTTAATTCCACCAATATTTCTGCACTGATTTTTTATGCAGGAAACAACCGATCTTTTGCTCATTCCGTCAAAAGGCATGTAATTTTTGTGGATTCCTCCTACTCTGTCATAGTGCAGATCCGGAAATTGCAATAAAAGATTCTGCCGGAGAACTCCATCCAGATTCTGATTATTATGCAGAATCACTACAGGACGCTGCTTTCTTCGGATATAATCCTCCACAGCATGATAAAGTCCCCAGATCTGCTCATCTTCCTTTCCGCCGGTAATGATAAATCCCTCACCAGGTTCCGCGGTTCTCCAGAAATCTGACAGACGGTATCTGGCTTTTCTTACCACATGTCTTTCTTTATCATTCTTCGGATCTGCAAATTTAAACGACATAAATGTTACCTCCTGCTTACCTTTTGTATCAGTCATTGCATTTACAATGTACTTCATGATTCATTTTCGGAATCAAATCTTGAAAAACAGAACTTAAATGGCTGCTGCGGTTCTTTATCCCACAGATCGATAATCGCCTCTCCCCTCGAAAGATTCTGCACATCCCACTGTTCTACCACGTTGCTGTCCCTCGGGATATGTCTCGGTTCAAAGCCCTCGTTCCACAGCTTAATATCTGTATAATTACATCCGAAATGCTCTGAAATAAATTTCCTGGTCTCCGCATCTCCTGTCCGGAAACAAAACATATTGGAAAAGCCGGAAAGAATTACTTTTCCCTTTGCTTCCCCGTAAATATCATAAATCTGGTTGACACTCTGAAGGCCGGCGACAATTTTCACACCCAGGCTGCGTCCGAAATTGAGACCGTCATCCTGATGACTTACGGCGCCAAGCAGTTTCAGTTCATCACAGATCATAAAAACGTTCCCCTGCGCTTCCTCACATTCCATATCGTTTCTTCCCAGTGCTTCTTTCAGTGCCTGATCATATAAAAGCTGGTAAATCGGTCCAAGAACTTCTCCTACACTGAGGTCATATTCCACAAATATCACTCTTTTATTTTTTTCTCTTACAAGATCCCGCATGGCAAACTCTCCGGCAAATTCACCCCCGTCATGCATCCCGTAGCGTTCCGTTCTGTATCTGTCTCCGGAATATGGCTTTTCATCTCCGAAAACACCCACAAAGCATTCAGACACCAGACTGTTGATATAAGCAAAAACAGCAAGTGCCTGCGGAGTCGTACCGTCCCCATAATACTGCTTTCCGCCTGCAAAATCCCGGTTTGAAGGATCACAGGTCAGCGCATCATAATCCTTTACCTGTGCACTTTTAAAAAATTCTTTTAATTTGTAAGTATGCATCTCCTCCAGATTTCCGCTGCGGAGAACGCTGATAATTTTCATGCTGATCAAATCGGCTGCAGCATCTGCGAAAAACGGCTGCGTGGAAGAGCGCCTGTTTTTAAACAGAGCTTTCATAATTTCTCTCGCATTCAGATCCCATTCTTTTTTATACTCATACCGTTCTCCCGGGCGGGGCATCCGGCCCATGACTTCACCGTAAATATTCCAGACACTGCTCTGTCTCCGATATCGTTTGCCGTTACCGATCACCACGTCTCCCGGTTTATAAAATTCTCTGTAAAAGTCACCTTTGGAATCCAGGATAAACATCACATCCAGCGTCGTCATCCTACTTCTCAGGGATTGAATAATATGATTAAAAACATTCGTTTTTCCGCATCCGATACCTCCAAGAAGCAGCAGATGTGTCGAATACTGTTCCATATTCATCGTGAAACAGCTTCCATCCGGAGAATAAAAAGTAGTCCTTGCATCATCTCCAACACGCGGTCGACCCTTGCTCAGATCGTTTCCCAGAAGAACCTCCGGTATAATTCCGGTATTCGCCTTGCTTCTCTGATTATTTCGGTATTCCCTGTGTTCTCTGTCTTCTGCGTTATGTTCCGCTCTGCTTTCCTCCCGGTTTTCTCTGCTGTATTTTTCCTGAACATAGTCATAATCATCTTCTTCATTTTCATGAATAAGAATTCTTCTGTTCGACGGATTCCCGTCTTCAGAATACTGCTGATTTTTCTTATTTCGCGGTGTCCATCCGCTGATTGCGGCCATGTTTTCGTTCGCCTCCCTCTGTGTTTTTTTTCTTTCACATTTTATCACATTTTACCTGTCAATTTGAATATTTTTTACCTCTCTTATACGTCATGCTTTAAAATGAATTTTCAAACATGTTCTAATACATTGTGATACATCTGACTTGCCTATCTGGGGCCGATATTTATTTTCCGATATACTAACAATACTATGTTTTACATTCCTGCCCCTGCTCCAGCACCAGCTCCTATTCCGGCACCAGCTCCTGATCCGGCACCAGTTCCTGCTCCGGAACCACCATGGCCTCCTGAGCCAGTTCCGCCATGTCCGCCTGAGCCAGAACTTCCCAGACCACCTGTCCCAACTCCTCCCTGTCCGCCAAATCCAGTGCCTCCCAGACCACCTACGCCAAGTCCTCCCTGACCACCAAATCCAGTGCCTCCGTGTCCTGCTGCACCCTGACCATGGCCAATTGCACCATTCCCACTGCTCTGACCGCTGCTTTTTGCACCGCTTTCAGAATTTCCGGAATTCATATTACTCTGCGTTTTTCCGGAAAGACTACTGTTTTTTCCCGACAAACTGCTGTTTTTTCCCGACTGACCTGACGTTTCGCCGTTCTCCCGGCTGTTGTGGGTTTCTTTATCCATTTCAGGAAGATGTTTCTTTCTTTCAAGCATTTCTTCCTGTTCCCGTTCTCTCTGTGCTTCCAGATAGCGTTCCAGTAATCCCATTATTTTTCTCCTTTTTCTGCCTTACCATTCTCACGGATCATCCGTTTCCATTGCAATTCCATTTTTTTCGAAGGCACTCCTGCCAGAAATGACTGCGAATCACTCTGATACAATTCATTTTTCCTTCCTGATTCCGGATCATTATAAAGGTACAGATCATCCTGATATCTGTCTGTAAGAAGAATGGTTCTCTGATTTTCAGAGCCTTTCATTCCATAATCAAAATTATGCGCCTCTTCATACGGCCCATCGATCAGAAGATCAATCAGTTCCAGAAATTGTCCGATTTCCGGATGAATCTGCGATAACTCCAGCAATCTTTCATAATAAAATCCTGTGTACACAATAACCCCGAGATTTTTTTTCTCTTTTACCTGTCTCAGAAGTGCTGCAAGCTCCCCTGCCTGCAGAAACGGTTCGCCGCCACTGATGGTAATTCCTTCAATCCCTTCTGTGCTGAGAATCTGTTCCGCAAGCTGATCTGCACTCATCAGATAACCGCCATCCAGATTATGCATGGATGGTGCAATGCACCCAGGGCAGGAAAAAGGACATCCCTGCACCCAGATACAAAAACGTTCCCCCGGTCCCAGAACTCTGCAGTGATCTCTCACTGCAGCAAGTAAAATCCGGACTTCCTGATTTTTTTTATTATTCTGATCTTTCTGATTTCTCTGATCTTCCCGGCCTTCCCTATCTCTCAACTGATACTTTCCCCCTGTTCACATATGTCTCTTCTGTTTCCTCCACTGCTTCTCTGGATAATTCCAGAATATTTTTTTCTGGAATTTCATATTTTTCCATATCCGATTCCCCAAAAACAGCATTTGCCTTTGAGGTATTCACAACCATAATCAGGTGAATCCCCCGGTCTCTGCTCAGTTCCTCCTGCAGACACCGGTGGAAACTGCGAATCAATTTTTTGCTGTCTTCCATTTCTGTCAGCGCGTCCAGATCATCCAGAATCAATACTGCATTTTCCGCTTCTCTGATCAGCTGCGCTGTTACTTTTTCCATCTCCCCGGCTGTCCACCTGCTGATGTCGTCTCTCCGGACGATCACATGCCGTTTGCTGGAAACTTCTCCGATATAATAGAGGAAATCTGCCAGAGCGATCGCTGTCTTTGTCCTGTTCGACTCTTCAATTCCTTTCAGAAGAAAGCGGCATCCATAAGAGGATACTCTGGATTCTGCCTTCATAAACCGGTCGATTTCAACGGATTGTTCTTCCTCTTCCATCTGCCTGTATTTTCTTATCGCTCTGAGACGCATAACAACATTTTCCGTGTACGGAAGTGCAGAAAAACGTTCCAGAGGAAGTTCCACATCCCGGACACGGGGATACATTTTTTTCAGCACTTCTCTGGACAGCACCAGATGATCTCCTTCATATGAATCCAGTGTTTCCTGCAAAACACGGTTGATTTCATTAAGGGAGGTTCCCTTTGCCTTCTCTGCATAAGCTTCCAGAAGATATGCAAAATCATTCAGGCAATTCATTGGATAACTGAGATATTTTTTCTGATACCCATACAGGCGGTAATGTTCCAGAAGATTTCTGATTTCATCTTTTCCAGGTTTGCCGATTTCAATAAACTTTTCTCTGCGTACCGTCGGATTTCCGGTCTGTTCCTGGAAGAAAACCCCGCCAAGCCAGTCATTGTTTCCAATCTGCGCATAAATCTGATTCCGGTCCATATTCATAGCCAGGAAAAATACTTTATTCTGATTGTCATCCAGTGAATCGCTCAGAAAATACTGGAAGGTAGCCTCAAACTGTGACCTGTCATCCGGACTGAGCTGTACATAATCCATCAGACTTTCAAAAACAATGGCCGTTTTTTTACCGGGATCTCTCAGGAGCTGATCCATCAGACCGGCAAAATCCGCCGCTTCCCTCCGCTCCGAATAAGACATCCGCCTTCCTGTGTCTCTCCTTCCGGAAGTGTCTGTATCTGTTTGTTCAGAAATGCCTGCATCTGTTTTTCCAGTAATACCTGTATCCCTGGCTCTACCTGTATATTCTCCCGTCCCTGTACCAGGTATCGGTTTGTCAAATTCCAGAAAATCGTCGTCCTCATCTTCTGAAATTTCATAAATTCCTGCTTCGTTCTCTTCCTCTGTATAATTGTATCTCCCCGCCTTGTCCGCTTCACCTTCCCCGTTTCTGACCTCTTCCGGTTCTGCTTTCAGATCCCGGTTCCCCCCGATCAGTTCCATGGCACTCCTGTCATCAAAGACCCGCATGCCGCGTGAGGCAAGATAAAACACAACATAATCAAAATTTTCATATTTCTTCAGATATTCACCAAAATACTGATTAAACGTCATCTTTCTCAGATTTTTTTCGCATATCATATCGTCAAGATTCCCGCAGATACAATAAATTCGTTCTGTAAATTTACTCACCATCTTCTTCTCTTACCTCACATCTTCTTATCCCCGGTTACATTTACCTGTTTTCATCCGTATGCAAGTCTGCTCTTCTTTTCCAACATATTTCTCTTCTGCAGACTTTTCAGCATGTTATTCTTTCCTGCATATCTCTCGACATATTACTCTTTCCCGAAGCTCATTCAGCGTGCCACTCTTCTCCTGCGTACTTCCCGGAGATTGCCGGCGGAAGTGTCTCGTGTCAGCTGATTCTCCGTTCCCTTTACACATCCCATGCTTGTCTGCGCACCATCCACAGAAGCATTCAGATAATCACAGATTCTGTTGCGAAGCTGACGTCTCTTTTTCTCGCTGATTTTATTATCTTTCAGCACTTTGAGATCTACTTCTGTATTCAAAACCGCCTGACCGTCTTCTCCGTCATCCCATCCGCCGTTTTTGAGCACGACACAGATCTGTTCGTCCGGATTTCCATCCCGTTCAAAAAGAATGTGCTTTTCTCCGTTGTGAATGTTGCCTCCTCTGGCGCTTCCGGTGCTGTGATAACCGCCTCCCAGCGCATCATTCAGCTGCTTCTCCACACGGTCGATCAGCAATGCTTCATTGAGATTCATCTTTGCTTCAAAAATCAGCTGTCTTGTATGGGCACCGTATTTCACATTCAGGTCATCAATAATCGTATACATTTCTTCCAGCGAAATTTCTGATTCTTCTTCATGCAGTTTCCGGTACATCTCATCAAATTCTTTTTTCAGATCTGCCAGCTCTCCATACACATATTCGTCAGCGGCAAGTTCCCGGATATCTGCCGGATTCCATCCCTGTTCCTGACAAACTGCTTCGGCTTCTTCTCTTGTCTGTTTATAAATACCGTTTACAAGATAGCCAAGTGTGTTTTCATAGGTAAAAACAGCTTTGATTTCTTCTGCCAGGACAAGCGCACAGCGGTACTGCATCAGCCATTCCTGCTGCATATTTTCCGCCTGATTGATGGCAAGAAGTGTCTTTTCCGCTGCATCCCAGATAATTGCATAAGCAGCCTGAGGAGCCGTATCCAGAACCTCCTCGCTCTTGTCCATCAGTTCCTGAATTTCCGCGAGTTCCTTTCTGCAGAATTTCTCTCCCTGATACTCTTCTTTCAATGTCTTTAACAGAAGCTTCACACTCTTATGATATTCCTGCGCATAGGCTTCACTTTCCCGCACCGCATTTTTCATGGCTGCTTTCAGATTCTGAATATCTGTCTCAATCTTCGCGTTGATGTTGCGAAGCGCATGATTCAGCTCCCGGTCCTGCTCATCTGTCACGTCCTGGATTTCTCTGCGCAGAGCGGAAGCCTTTTCCCTCTCATATTCCGCAAGATTTTTCCGGAGGCCTGTCACTTTTTCCTGAAAATCCATCTGAAGTTCCACATCATTTTTCTGAAGTATCTTCTCCCAGTCTCCTCTGCGATTTTCCATTTCTTTCACTACACGCAGTGTCTGTGTATTATAAACGGATGCAATTTTGCTGTTCTCTGCAACCAGACTGCGATAGGCAGAAGCAAGCTGCGGAACCAGCCCGCTGTCTTCCAGTTCTTTTGCTTTTTTCTCTTTCTGTCTGTGATAAGCCTGAAAAGCTGCACCACCCAGCTTCACTGCACCGCCAATCGCAGCTGCTGTTCCTGCAATAGCAAGTCCGGTAACGACAATTGGTGCCGCCACACATAAAACAACCGGTACAACAAGTAATCCTTCAATATCTCCGCTCATCTTTCTGCCTCCTTTATATAACTTCATTTATACAAATTCCCTTATACAAATTCATTTCCGTACACACTGTGCCGCTTTATTTTTACAGTGCCCTGCCGTTTCTCCTGCATACCGCCTCTGCCTTTCTCTGGCGCCTTTTTCTGTCGGGAAGCTCCGGAAGGTTTCTGCGTATGACTGACCAGAAGTTCTCCTGAACCGCTCGCCGACTGCTCCAGAGAATATTCCTCGTCACAGTCTCCGGTTAACACATCGGGACCTGTCCCCACTGCAACGTATGCCTTTTTTTCTCCGATGGCATGAAGAATTCCGGCAATATACCGAACCTCCTGCTTTCTCTGATACTGGTCTGTTCCAAGCCTGAAATTCATGAGAATCCGGATCCGGTTCTGCATACTGCCATTTTCCGTTACAGGAACAATGTGAACCGTATAACGATTTTTTCTGCCATTTCCACCGGGTTTTTCAAATTCCATACGGTAAAGTGCTCTTTCATCCGCCTCTTTTCCATCCTCTTCAAAAAAGCCGTTATAGCAGGGGCTTCCTGTACAGTGTTTTTCTGACATATAGTTTCCGATTTTTTCTGCCCACACTTTACGCTGAGCAGAACAACGGTATGCAGATGCCAGTTCTTTTTCCAGCTTCTCCAGCTTCTCCGGAAGTTCATATTTCAGTACCCGGTTGTTCTCATCCAGTTCTCTTCCTGTAGGAGCTTCTCCTGTTTTGACATAATCTTCCACAGAAGCAATCGTGAGCACTTCATCTCTGACCAGTCTCTGATGATATTCTGTTTCCTCGATAATGTTCTGCACTCTGTCCAGACATTCAAAAACCGTATCATATTTATGGCCTGTCCAGTGCATTGCTGTATCTCTGCTGATTTTTTTGCCGTCTACAGTCAAAACACGGGTTTTCACTCTGTCTGAAATATTCTGATAGTTCTGTTCCATGGGCAGGTAACTCTGTATCCACCGGGTCAGCTTCTCATTGATATGGTATTCCAGATCCTTCAAATCTGCTTTCAGCATCACGGAGGTGGCGGCAGAAGCTTCATACTGCCGCTGTTCCTCCATCATCCTCTGTGCCTGTCCGAGGGTCCCTTCATAAATCGCCAGCCTTCCCGGAAACAGTTCCGCATGGGCACGTCCTGCAAGAACACGATACTGCTCACACGCAGCAGCGTATTCCCTCTGTGCCAGTTCCCGTTTCCGGATATCACTTTCCTTCATCACATCAGTCACTTCCGTGTCAATGCGATTCTGTACATCCTGATAATACTGTTCGATCTGTTTTAACAGCTCACGATGACGAACTTCCAGATTCTCTGTCAATTCCCGTTTCAGAGATTCATGATTTTGCTCGATCCGGCTGATCATTTCTGCGTACAGAGCTTCCATTTCCTGCTGCGTCTGCTGCACAAGCTGTGTATTATGCCTCTGCAGTGCATTTTCCATGGTACGCTTCAGCTGATGCATACGAAGCTGATGCTCCTGCTGATACCGTGTGTCCCGATCCGCCGACTCTCTCTGGAGTCTGGCGATCTCGGCCTGAAGTTCATTCATCTGTCGTGTAAGCTGTCCTATCCTGCTCATGTTTTTCTCCCTATCGGTCTGTATTGCCTCTGTTGATACTTCCCGAAATCTCATTCTGTTCCGGGTTCAGATGCATCAGTTTCTTGTGATATTCTCTCTTCTGTTCCGGAATAAATTCCGCATCATTGCATTCTGCAAGAGCCAGATCTTCCATATATCTGATGTTTGCATTCTGCGTTGAGATCATATAGTTTCTGGCTAGCGTCAGCATTTCCACTGCATCTGCCTGATTGTTTTTACGCTTCATCAGTTCCTCTGCCTTGACTACTACCGCTTCAATTTCCGCTTGTGTATAGCCGTCGGTGTCCGATATGATTTTATCCAGACATTCCGCATCATCCATGACAAAACCATGTCTTTTCAGGTGATACAAGAATACTTGACGCCGTTCCTCTTCATTCGGTGCAAAAAAAGGAACCTTCTTGTCAAAACGTCCTGCTCTTTTCAGAGCTTCATCCACTTTATTCGGATAATTTGTTGCCGCCAGCCAGAGAATCCTGCCTCTGTTTTCGGGTTTTGCCATCTCTGTCAGAAGCATACCGAACAGATTGTTGTTTACACTGGAACCGGAATTGCCGTCCGTTCTGGCAGCAAATACCTGGTCAATTTCATCAATAAAGACACCGACCGGGGCCAGAGCGCGAAATACGGAAAGTGCACGTTCCATGGATTTCTCCGATTCACCCACATACTTGCCGAGAATCCTGGACATTTTAAATTCGATAAAGTTAATTCCCGCATCTCCTGCCATACAGCGGGCAAAATAAGTTTTTCCCGTTCCGGGAGAGCCCATCAGCATGATTCCTTTTGGAGCAATCGATGCAATCTCCCGGTTCTGGAAGGAAGCGATCACCACTTCTCTGAAATAAGCTTTCAGATCCTCCTGGCCTGCAAAATCCTGCAGCCGAAGATTCGCTGTATCAAAGATTTCGATCACATCTCCATATTCCTTCGTAATCACTTCTTTCTTGCGGTCCATCACCATTTCATGGCTGATGCATACCGTATCTGCCGGAAGCTTTCCTTCCAGTTTTTTCCGCTCTTTTGTAAAAGCGGAAAGAAGCACATCTTCAATCGCTACCAGCTGGAGTCCTGCAGTCAGGTTCGTCAGCTGATCCACACTCAGAGGCCACTTTTCAATACATTCTCGGTATCTCCTGTCACGTCTGATCTGTGTTTGCAGATAGTATTCAATAAATGCTTTTCTGCCCTCTTCATCCGGAAGAGGAATCTCGCATACAACGGTTTTGGAATTTGCACCGGTAAATTTCTCATTGATATCTTTCGTACTCTCCGTAATAATGAATACTGTATTGTTCGAGTTGATAAATTCATAAGAATTCAGGGTGCTGTGCAGCGATACGATCCGCTTCTGCTCTTCCTCGTATACCTTGCCGGATTCCGGAATCAGAAATTCCGGATAAAGAAATACAAAAGCTCTTCTCTCATCAGAAGGAATCGGCTCTTTGATTTTTTCCATAAAGGTGCTCCAGGGAATATTGCTCTCATCTTTGCTGTCTGCTGCAGACGGATAAACGCGGCGGCCCATCGATTCCACATCGTAAAAATAAACCTTTGTCATGCGCATATCGTCCTGTCCTGTCTGTGTGATGTATTCACAGAGAAATTTTTTGAGATCCAGGTTTTCTCTGCAATAGTCAACAATGTTTCCTGTAAGGATAAATGCATTCGCTACAGCAGTTTTGTATTTTTCCCGGATATCTTCGATCCATTCTGGTATGTATGTCATCTTGTAACCCTCCTTGCCTATTCATTATACTGTGTGAGCCCAATAATATTTTTAATTTTCAGGAACTTTCCGGTAACCGCCTGCATATTCTGCAGCGTCTTCTCCAGTTCCGCCAGAGCTTCTTTTGCCTCCCGTCGGTATTCCTCGGTCGTTTTTACATCCTCCTCTTCTGGTGTTTCTCCATCAAACTCGTAATTTTCCACCAGCTTCTGCAGCTGTTCCATAATATCTGTAAACTGCTCTTTATTTTTTTCAAGTTCTTCCAGCAGGCTGTTTCCACGGAAGAGATACGCTTTGCGAAGTCCGTTGTCCAATAAGACGGACAGCTTTTCATCCAGTTTTTTTACCTGACTGCGGAATAACTCCAGTCCATCTATCTTTTTCTCCGGAACTTTTTCATAAAATTCTGCGTATTTCATATCCTGACGGTAACGAAGGCTGATTTCCTGCAGTTCTTCAAAGGCTCTGCCCTCTTCCTGCTGTGCTTCCTCAATCTGTTTCTTCAGATTTTCCACACTTCTGCGGTATTGCCCTGCTTCCTCTGCTGCCTTCTCCCGTTCTCTGAACTCTTCCAGGGCATTCTGAAGTTCTTCCTTTTCTCTGCGCTGTATCTCCAGTTCTTTCTGTAAATGCTGAACTTCCCTGTTCTGTTCTTCTCTCAGGCGCTGAAGTTCCATATCCTTTTCTTCTCTCAGGCGGAGCATCTCCTGTTCCTGCTCCTCTCTGCGGCGCTGAAGTTCCGTATCCTGCTCTTCCCTCAGGCGCTGAATCTCTGAGTCCTGGTTTTCACGTCTCTCTCTGTCATGATGAGAAAGCTCTTCTTCCAGTTCCCGATTTCTTGCCTGCAGTTCCCGGATCAGGCTGTCCTTGTCCTCCAGATCCTCTGTCGTGATTTCTTCCCCTCTTTCTGCAAGTCTCCTTGCTTCCAGAAGTTCCTGATCTCTGGCATCCAATTCATTCTTCAGCCATTCATTCTCTCCTTCCGCATCCATGAGCGCCCGGCTCTTCTGTTCCAGCTGCTGCTTAGACTGTGCGAGCTCTGCTCTGACCGACTCCAGTTCCTGACGGATATCATCTTCTGTATGGATACGGATACGGCCTTCATTATTTTCTCCACGACCCGGAAACGGAATCGGTCTTCTGGTCTCTCTGTTCAAATGATGTTCTTCGTTATTTTCCCGGTCGGAACCAATCAACTGTATTCTCATATCTTTCCCCTTTCTCAATATCCCAATGGCTCTGACAGTCTTCAGAGAGACTTTTTCGCCATCGGGTGTGCGGCTGTAAATTCCTGAGTCAGAAATGGTGCTTCCCTCACATGATTTTTAAAGTCTTTCTCTGCTTTCAGATAATACTTTCTTTCTGTAATTGTGATTCTTTTTCCGGCACAGAAGCGTTCCCAGGTAGTATCCACATTGTACCAGTGCCTTCCCAGCTTCACGATATTCCAGGCATGTCTTCCTTCACTGGGCAGCGCCAGACCGGTGATATATTCTGCCGGTACGTTCAGTTTTCTCATAAAAAGCAAAAACAATAAAGCGCATCCCATACACACTGCTTTATGTTCGATCATCGCGTGATACGCTGTATACCTTTTATAGTCGTAATCGTATTCCACTTCTCTGGCAATATACTGATAAACCTTTGCAATTTTGTCACAGCCGGCTGCATCCGGCCGGTCCAGTCCCATGCGGTGAATCTCCTCATCCACTGCCGCCATCAGCATCTGTTCCTGCTCGTGAGTCGTACGATATTCGATCGTATAATGCAGCACATAAATTCCAAGACACAGGAATCTGGTAACACGACCGCCTGATTTACTGTGACTTCTGAGATAGGCTCCATCATTCACGCGCCCCGGCTTATGGGTTTCATACGCAGCTTCCTGAAAATCTTCATATTCCGGCATTGTTTTTCCATCATACGGCATCAGGATTGTGATTTCTTTCCTGGTCGCCAGAATGCCGCCAGTCATTGCCTCAATCGCTTCTTCCCGGTTTTCGCAGTATTTCACCCAGGAAAGCCCCTGCTCCTGATTCAGATATGCAAAGGTATCGGCTCTCTGAGAAACCTGCCTGCTGCTGATATCCGCAATACTTACATTTACGGTATTGTTCTGACGATTCCAGGACTGCACCCCGTAACTGTAGATTCTGCTCAACACTCTCAGCATTTTTACAGGGTCGTTTTTTGCAGCCCTGCGTATGGCGGCATAAACTGCCAGATATGCCTGCTCTTCTGTATCCAGGTCTGCGTCCGCAGCAACCGGGATTCTGACAACAGGTCCGCCTCGCAGAAATTCATCGAGGATTCCCTGTGTATCAGAGGTATTACTTGATTTGTATTCGTTTCTGATTCTTATTCTTCCCATCGTTATCCCAATCTCTTATAAGATAGAATCCTGCTATGCAGGATTCTCCGCCTGCGGCGGATTACTTTAGCAATATATTTCCTCTCCGCCGCAGTGCGCTCCTGCCCGGAGGGCTTTATTTTATCATAGGAAAATGCAAAGCACTTTCCTATGATAAAATAAATTGCATCAGTTTCTTTGCATGTTTCTTGATCGTTCTGACTGTTTTGATATATCTTTCCGTATTTTTTCTCTTTCTTTTCCGGGATACTGCTGTTACAGCCACAAATATTGCGGTTACTGCCGCAAATATTACGACCACTGCCGCAGCTAATGCTGCTAACACAAAAATCAGAGGAAGCTTTTCTGCAGTTGCTTCTTTTGTGATCTCAGCATTTTCTTCTTTTGCTGCTTCTCCTGTTTCCTCTGCATTTTTCTCTTCTGATGATTCCTCTGGTTTTTCTGCATCTTTCTCTTCTTTACCTGCTGCAGACTCTCCTCTTTGCAGTCTCCGAAGCGTCTCCATCGTCAGACTGCTGCCAATCGCTCTGATATATTCCAGAACTTCTTCTGCCTGCTCTTTGGTTAATTTCCTTTCATTCCGGTAATATTCCAGGATTCTTGCTTCTGCAAAATCCATTTTTCCTTCATACTCGGAGCCCATCTTTTCTTCGGAAACCATTTTCCAGACACAGAAAATTTCCTCCAGAACAGCCTGTTCCAGTTCCTGTTCACAACCGCCCAGAAGTTCTTTTTCTTTCAGCATATCCAGGATCTGATAAAGATCGGTATCCGACTGTTCTCTGCTCTCCAGCAGCATTTTTATTTCCTCGGCATTTTTTATGACTGCTTCTTTCATGTTGAACCTCCCTCTTTTCATCCCCAGATGTGTTGACAGACGAGACAACGGAAATGCCCTTCATTTCCGTTGTAATACACAATCTTGCCGGAAGACTGACAGATGGGACACATGTTGGGTTTTTCCATTTTGACAATCTTAATATTCGATGTACCCTGATGCAAAACTCTGCCGATATCTTTGCCTTCCAGAACTTTTTTCCCATGAAAAACATAGTCCGCAGGTCTTCTGGGCGCCTCTGTAGTATTGATAATCTTAATCCTCATCCTTTCCTCTTTCCTGACGCACTTGCTGCGTCAATAATGGTAGATTTGGAAGTTCACTTCCAAACTTCTTTCCTCCAAAACCAAATCCATGATTCACCAGTCTTTTCTTTCCGAATTTCTGAAAAGTCTGATCACTGATAAGCAATTCTGCCTTCGTATCCTCACAGGATCCGGAACGGTAGCATTTCCATATTTTTCTGTACGGATTCAATACCATTGCAATTGCCCGTTCACCTGAAAAAAGCCTGCTCTGCGTACCTCTGTCCGTTGCCGACATAAATACATCCAAAGCATTGGCGTGTGTATGAAACCATCCCACCACATCCATTTTTTTCTCTTCCGGGCAGTCTGCATTGATCTGATCAAGTTCCCGGTGCATCTCCCTGGTATCCTCATGACTCATCTCCAAAAATCCCCAGCTTCCCACTGCACCGCGGGCAGGCAGAGCCCTTTCTACTAAGCAGATATGCTGTTTCTTTTTTTTGTCATAACAGTTTCTGCCCACCAGAAAACCGCCCTGCTCCACCCTGTTCTCCTGAGTCCTTGTTCCCCAGCCGATATATTCCAGCATTTCTTCTGCAGCTTGCGGCTGTACAATTACCAGATCAGCATCCTCTCCCATGGAATAATTATCACACAGGAGCACATATTTTTTTTCAAACTCTTCCTCAGAATATTCTATTTCCCGTATTTCCGGCTGGTATTCCTTTACAATTCGTATTCTTCCCATTATTTACTCCTATCTGATTTGACTACTATCTGATTTTGCCTCTGTCTGATTTGACTACTATTTGATTTTGCTACTATCTGATTTTGCTACTATCTGATTTTGCTTCTATCTGATTTGATTCCTATCCGATCAGCCAGCTGAGATACCACAGAAGCAATGCACTGATCATTGCCTGAACGGAAATTTTCTTTCTCTCATCACGAGACCTGTCGAACAAAATAGCCGCCAGCATCGCCAATCCCGCAATATACATCATCATATTGCCTGACATTCTGATCCACTCACTTAATTCCGTCATCCTGTAACCTCCCCAATCATTTCTCTCAGAATCGTTATTTGCCTGCCCACGGTTTCTCCGACAAATACGAAGCCCCTTTTTATTCCATCTTCTGCAGAAAGCATCATTTTTTCCAGAGTATCCCTTGCCGAATCCATGAATACCGGAACGCTCTCCGTTATCGATTGTCGTGCTTTTACCACCAGCTCTTCTGTCCTGTCCACTGAATCTTCTGCTGTACTTCTGACAGTCGTTACAAGGTCAGGAAAAGCATTCGAACCATTGCGATACTGCCAGAGATTTACTCCCAGAAATACCGTTATCGTGATCCAGAAAATACAGGTAACGATCATCTTGATCCAGTTCAGAAAAATTCTGTCCGCCATTTCCAGTTTGTCCGATATTTCTTCCACTGTTTTGTAAGCACCGCTGTATCCGGACTGTCTCTTATACACATCTGACGCTGCCGACGCTACTCCTTGTGTAGATCTC
>CAMBAL010000053.1 GCA_945864225.1 uncultured Blautia sp.
GAGCACACGGTTCATACCCGTGGTGTCGAGGGTTCGAATCCCCCTCTCGCTACTAAAAATTCGTAAAGCATTTGCCTTACGAATTTTTTCTTTTTCCGGGAATATGAATGATTCTGTGACAGCTCCGGCGGCAGGATATTAAAAAAATATAAAGTTCTTCAATCCATTGACTTTTTTGAGCGTTTTTTTTATAGTAATAAGGATAAAGAAAAACAGCAGAAAGACTCCATTTCTGTTGGACAGAAATCTGTTTGCTTCTGTGAGCGGAGTGAACAGTAACATGAGTTTGCCTGAAAGGAGGCCTGGTCTTTGGATAAGAAAATGTTTTTTGTTTTTAATCCCAAAGCAGGAAAAGGAAAGATAAAAGCACATCTTCTGGATGTTGTGGATGTGTTTAATAAGAGTAATTATGAAGTAATCATCTATGCCACTCAGAAGCCCAGAGATGCTTATGAGAAGGCCAAGGAGTATGCGGAACAGGTAGATCTGATCGTGTGCAGCGGCGGTGACGGAACACTTGATGAAGTGGTAACCGGAATCATGGAGATGAACAGCTCGGTTCCAGTGGGGTATATTCCTGCCGGAAGCACCAATGATTTTGCCAACAGTCTGTTTATGCCGAAGGATATGACAGAAGTTGCGTCTATGATCATGGAGGAAGAACTTTATCACTGTGATATCGGCAGATTCGGGAAACAAACCTTTACTTATATTGCTGCATTCGGTCTGTTTACGGATGTTTCCTACGAAACAGATCAGGATCTGAAAAACATTCTGGGTCATGTGGCATATCTTCTGGAAGGAATGAAACGCCTGTTTGAAATCAAATCCTATCATATGAAAGTCATGGCGGAGGAACTTCCGGGCAATATGGCAGAGAATGATTTTATTTTCGGTATGGTGACCAATTCCCGTTCTGTAGGAGGATTTAAGAATCTGACAGGCAAGAACGTGGATATGAATGACGGTATGTTTGAGGTAACGCTGATCACCAGACCAAGGAATCCGCTGGAACTGCAGGAGATTCTTACCGCACTTCTCAAGGAAGAGGATGATTCAGAACTTATTTATTCTTTCAAAACAAAGAAGATTTCATTTGAGGCTGATGAGAAAGTGCCATGGACTCTGGATGGAGAATTCGGCGGAAATCATCAGGCAATTGAAATTGAAAATCGGCATGAAGCATTAAATCTTTATCTTAAGAGTACAAAAGAATAACTGTCCGGCAGCCGTGAACCAGCGCATTGATCAAACACGCTCTGGTAAATCGTAAGGATTCACGGCTGTATCTGACAGGTTTCTATAAAAAATCAGGGAAAAAGGAGTACGAGAATGGGAGATTATATCAATGTAGTGGAAACTTTCGGCTGCGATGTCTTTAATGATTCAGTCATGCAGGCACGCCTCCCCAAGAAAGTCTACAAAGAATTGAAAAAGACCATTGAAGAGGGCAAAGAGCTTTCCATGGAAGTGGCAGATGTGGTTGCTCATGAAATGAAAGAATGGGCGATTGAGAAAGGCGCTACGCATTACAGCCACTGGTTCCAGCCGCTTACAGGAGTTACGGCAGAGAAGCATGATGCATTTATCACAGCTCCTATGGAAAACGGCAAGGTACTGATGAGCTTTTCCGGCAAGGAACTGATCAAGGGAGAACCGGATGCTTCTTCATTCCCGTCAGGAGGTCTGCGTGCTACCTTCGAGGCCCGCGGATATACAACCTGGGATTGTACTTCACCGGCGTTTGTGCGTCATGATGCGGCAGGCGGAACACTCTGTATTCCTACTGCGTTCTGTTCCTATACAGGAGAGGCTCTGGACCAGAAGACACCGCTGCTCCGTTCCATGGAAGCAGTGAATGTACAGGCTCTTCGTCTGCTCCGGCTTTTTGGTAATCATACATCCAAAAAAGTAACACCGTCTGTTGGTGCAGAACAGGAATATTTTCTGATTGATAAAGAAAAATGGCTTCAGCGCAAAGACCTGATCTATACCGGAAGAACACTTTTCGGAGCAATGCCTCCGAAGGGACAGGAGATGGATGACCATTATCTTGGAACAATCCGTCAGAGAGTTTCTGCCTATATGAAAGAAGTCAATGAGGAATGCTGGAGGCTTGGTGTGGCTGCCAAAACACAGCACAATGAAGTAGCTCCCGCACAGCATGAGCTGGCTCCGATTTATGCACCGGTGAATATTGCGGCAGATCACAACCAGATCATGATGCGTATTCTAAAAAAAGTGGCAAGCCGTCATGGGATGCGCTGCCTTCTTCACGAAAAACCGTTTGCAGGTGTGAATGGTTCCGGTAAGCATAATAACTGGTCGCTTACAACGGATGACGGAATCAATCTGCTGGAGCCTGGTAAGACTCCTCACGATAACATCCAGTTCCTGCTGGTTCTGACCTGTATCCTTAAGGCCGTGGATACTCATGCAGATCTTCTTCGTGAATCTGCCGCAGATGTGGGAAATGACCAGCGTCTGGGCGGCAATGAAGCACCGCCGGCAGTTATTTCGGTATTTCTTGGAGAACAGCTGGGGGACGTTCTGGAACAGCTGATCAGTACAGGAACAGCGACCCACAGCAAGAAGGGAAGCAAGCTGGATACCGGAGTAAAAACGCTTCCTGATTTTATGAAGGATGCGACAGACCGCAACCGTACTTCTCCATTTGCATTTACCGGAAATAAATTTGAATTCCGTATGGTGGGTTCCAGAGATTCGATTTCTGCCTGCAATGTTGTGCTCAATACCATCACAGCAGAAGCATTCAAAGAAGCCTGTGACCGCCTGGAAGCTGCACCGGATTTTGATATGGCAGTTCATGATCTGATTAAAGAATATGCAACGGAACATCAGAGAATTGTCTTTAACGGCAATGGTTATGCACCGGAATGGGAAAAAGAAGCAAAACGCCGCGGACTTCCGATTCTGCCGTCCATGGTGGATGCGATTCCTGCTCTTACCACAGATAAGGCAGTAAATCTGTTTGAATCCTTTGGTGTGTTTACCAGAGCGGAACTGGAATCCCGTGCAGAGATTCAGTATGAGATCTACGCAAAAGCAATCAATATTGAAGCAAAGACGATGATCGACATTGCTACCAAGCAGATTATTCCGGCGGTAATCAAATATACCACCGTTCTGGCTGATTCCATTAATTCCGTAAAAGCAGTCGGACCAATTGATGTAAGTGTACAGATGGATCTTCTGAAAAAGACTTCTGTTCTTCTGAAGAATACGAACAGTGCCATGAGTAAGCTGAAAAAGCTGGTTGCCCAGGTGCCGGAGGTTCCGGAAGGAAGAGAAAGAGCAGTCTTCTGCAGGGAAAAAGTTGTGAAGGCCATGGAAGCTTTAAGAGAACCGGTGGATGAGCTGGAGATGTTGGTGGATAAGGAAATGTGGCCGATGCCGTCCTATGGAGATTTGATTTTTGAAGTCTGATCGCCGGTATTTTATTCTGAAAGACAGAATCTGAAAGTCAAAATCTGAAAGTCAAAATCTGGAATCACATGTTTCAGGGTACATCTGCGATAATTAAAATAGAAGTTTTACTGGAACAGGTGATGGCGGTACAGTCACCTGTTCTTTTATTATCATAAAATCATCATAAAAGGAAAGGAACCGAGGATATATGAAAGAATTACAGTTTCTGGAGGAACAGGGAGTTTCACCGGCACTGATCAGGCAGGTGGAAGAATTCCGGAAGAAATATGAAGTGCCTGCGGAAGCAGCAGACAGAATCGTCAAACCGTCGATGCCGTTTTATGGAAAAGAAATCCTGGAGATGGCAATTGCAGGGCTTATGCAGGGTGAGAATCTGCTTCTGACCGGACCGAAGGCAACAGGAAAAAACATACTGGCAGAGAATCTGGCCTATATTTTTCACAGACCATCCTATAATGTTTCGTTTCATGTAAATACTAACAGCGGTGACCTGATCGGAACGGATACATTTGTGAATAACGAGGTACAGCTGCGCAAGGGAACAATTTACCGGTGTGCGGAGTACGGCGGATTCGGTATTCTGGATGAGATCAATATGGCAAAAAATGATGCGGTGTCTGTGCTGCATGCAACTCTGGATTACCGCCGTTCAATTGATGTGCCGGGATATGATAAAATTGACCTGCATCCGGCGGCAAGATTTATCGGAACCATGAATTACGGATATGCGGGAACCAAAGAACTGAATGAAGCACTGGTTTCGAGATTTCTTGTGATTGATATGCCGGCACAGACAGAGGAGACGCTGCAGTTTATCTTTTCCAAAATGTTCCCTCACGCAAAAGCAAAAGCAGTCGAACAGTTCATTGGTGTTTTCCTGGATCTTCAGCTTAAGGCCAAAAACAGTGAAATTTCCACAAAAGCTCTTGATCTTCGAGGCCTTCTGGCTGCCATGAAAATTGTGCATACCGGGCTTTCCCCATGGCAGGCTGTACAGATGGGTGTTGTGAATAAGACCTTTGATATATTTGAGAAGGAAATTGTGGAGGATGTGGTACGTACCAGAATTCCTTCTGACTGGACAAGGGAAGATGTCTATGCGTGATAAGGAAGAAATGGAGATTGAAGATTACCGTCTGGAGCTGGAGAACAGGATACGGAATCTTCTGTGGACGGTAAGCGGTGACTATCAGCTTCAGATGAAACCGGACGTTTCTCTGTTTCTTCGTTCGCAGTCCATTGCGCTTTATGACGGCATCAAGCAGGGGGCACTCGCCCGATTTTATGACAAAGATCAGCTTGGGCTTTATCTGGTGAAGAAAGTATTTCTGGAGGCATCGGAAACAGAACTCACAGCAGTTGCCCAGCTCTGTATCGAAGAAGCCATTGGTGAGAAGCTTTGTCTGGAGCGCCCGGGCGTGCGGGAAATTCAGAGGAAAACGTTTGAAGATATTCTGGATCAGGAATTTGAAAGAATGCCGTCGGCTTCAGATATGGTCGGAAGACTTAAAGTTGCTGTACTGCGTGACCGGCTAAGCGGCGGGAATTTCCCTGTGGAAAATCGGCTGAATGCTTACCGTGACATGGTATATGAGGCGAGAAATGCAGAAAGTACCATGGATCTGATCCGGGTGATCGACAGGGTATACAATACGGCAGTGGATCCTGATTTTGAGAAACAGCATGGAAGTCTGGAGCAGGTTCTGTCGGTCACACTGGAAGAACTGACGGAATATGGATGGGAAGATTATCTTTCCGAGGAAATGTATGAGGATGTACTGGAAAGCTATGTGGAACAGCTTTCCAACCGGATGACCAGTCTGGAGAATTCTGCGGTAACTGAGGAAATGGAAGAAAAACGCAGAACCAGGCACAAAGTCACAGTTCTTCCTCCGGAAGCGCTTGAGAAGGCACACACCTATGTGGAACTTAATTATGGAAAAACCTATCTGTCTCCTGCGGAAGAAAAGCGGATGAATTATCTCATGTGCCGTGACATCCACAGTGACTGCAGTCTGTATTTTACAGAAGGAATTCTGAAAGATCCGGTCCGGAGGAACTATCAGTATGAGTATGCAAAAAGACTGCGGAACAAAAACATCTGGGTCTATCATGAAAAACACAGAATTGTAAAACGCAATATCTCTGCTCTGACAGAGCTTTTGCGGAAATCACTGGTCCTGCGAAGCGAGACGTATGAGGTAATCTCGGACAGGGGGACGATTGTGCCGTCACGCTTATGGCGTATCGGGCGCAGCAGAGAGGCCAGTATTTTTAAGCGGGAACTAAAGGGAGACGCCTCTGATTTTGTGGTGGATGTGATGATCGATGCCAGCGGGTCTCAGATGAGCCGTCAGGGAGATGTGGCACTGCAGGCTTATATCATCAGCGAAGCACTGAGCAATGTGGGACTTCCGCACAGGGTGATGAGCTTCTGCACATTCTGGGATTATACGATTCTTCACCGTTTCCGTGAATATGACGATACGAGAGAGGCAAATGAGAATATTTTTAATTATGTGACGTCGTCCAATAACCGGGATGGACTTGCCATCAAAACAGTGGGATACGGTCTGCTGCAGAGGGAAGAAGAGAAAAAAATACTGATTGTTTTAAGCGACGGCCGTCCTTACGATGTGGTCGTAAACCGGCCAAATGCCCGTAATCCGCATCCGTATCAGGGAAAATATGCAGTGACGGATACTGCGACGGAAGTGCGCCGTCTGCGAAATCTTGGCGTGAGTGTGCTGGGAGTGTTTGCAGGAGAAGAAAAAGATCTGGAAACGGAAAAAAAGATTTTTGGCAAAGATTTTGCATATATCCGTGATATTGCAAATTTTTCAAAAATTGTAGGAAGATATCTGACCAGACAGCTGGAACTGGATGAATGAAAAAAATAATCGAAACAAAAATGTCTGCTGTTCAGGAGTTCTTATGTTAAAACATACAAAAAATGGATAAAATATGCACTGAGATGCATAAATATTCCATAAACATTAGCTTGCAATTACTACAGAGTTCCGATATAATAGCAGAAGGCTTCTGAATGCTGTGTGCGTGTGAGCAGCAGAAGGAAAAGTCAATAGACAAAAGGGAGAGGAAATCAATGAACGATAAGAAAGAGTTCAAACCGTATATTCCGGCAGACAGGATCACTCCTGAGATTACCGTGACATCGATTGTGATGGGTATCATTCTTGCCGTAGTATTCGGAGCGGCCAATGCATATCTTGGGCTCCGCGTTGGTATGACTGTATCTGCCTCGATTCCGGCGGCAGTTATTTCCATGGGTGTGATCCGCGTGATCATGAAGAAAAACTCCATTCTGGAGAGTAATATGGTGCAGACCATCGGTTCTGCCGGTGAATCTCTGGCAGCAGGTGCCATTTTTACCATGCCTGCACTGTTCCTCTGGGCAGAGGAAGGCTTATGTGATAAGCCAAGCCTGGTGGAAATAACACTGATCGCTCTTTGCGGCGGTATTCTGGGTGTCCTTTTTATGGTACCCCTTCGCAACGCATTAATCGTAAAAGAACATGCAACACTTCTTTATCCGGAAGGAACTGCCTGTGCAGACGTACTTCTGGCAGGAGAAGAAGGCGGTGCAAATGCATCCACCGTATTTTCCGGTATGGGACTGGCAGCTGTTTTTAAATTTCTTGTGGATGGAATTAAGATCATTCCTGCGGATGTAGCAGCTGCGTTCAAGTCATTTAAGGGTGAAATCGGTATGGAAGTATATCCGGCACTCCTTGGTGTGGGATATATTGTAGGACCGCAGATCTCATCCTATATGTTTGTGGGTTCTCTGTTTGGCTGGATGGTGATTATTCCGCTGATCTGTCTGTTTGGATCGGAGATTTCCCTGTATCCGGCAGCTGCCGGAACAACGGTTGCACAGCTGTATGAGGCAGGCGGTGCGGCAGCAATCTGGAGCACCTATGTAAAATATATCGGTGCAGGTGCTATTGCAACAGGCGGTATTATTTCCCTGATCAAATCCATGCCGCTGATTGTAACGACTTTCCGTGATTCTATGAAGAGCATGAAAGGCGGAAAGAATACAAGCACAGCAAGAACCGCACAGGATCTTCCGATGAATATCATTCTTCTGGGAATTTTGGCGATGATTTTTATAATCTGGGTCGTTCCTGCAATTCCGGTAAACTTCCTGGGTGCTCTGATCATTGTTGTATTCGGTTTCTTTTTTGCAACAGTTTCTTCCCGTATGGTAGGACTGGTAGGAAGCTCCAACAACCCGGTATCCGGTATGTCCATTGCAACACTTCTGATTGCTACATTTGTGATCAAGGCTTCCGGAGATACAGGAATTACAGGTATGACAGGTGCGATTGCCATTGGTTCTGTCATCTGTATCATTGCAGCGATTGCCGGTGATACTTCTCAGGACTTAAAGACAGGCTTCCTTCTGGGGGCAACTCCGAAGAAACAGCAGACAGGTGAGCTGATCGGTGTCATTGCTTCCGCATTTGCCATTGGCGGTGTTCTTTATCTTCTGGATGCGGCATGGGGCTATGGTACTGCAGAAATTCCTGCACCGCAGGCTGGTTTGATGAAGATGATCGTTGAGGGAATCATGGGCGGTGAACTTCCGTGGACTCTGGTATTTGCAGGTGTATTCCTTGCCATTGGACTGGAGATTCTGAGAGTTCCGGTAATGCCGTTTGCGATTGGTCTTTACCTTCCGATCTATCTGAATGCAACGATTATGATCGGTGGAGTTGTCCGTATGTTTATGGACAGAAGAAAGAATGTTGATGAGAAGACAAAAGAAGCGCAGGCTACCGATGGTACACTCTATTGTGCAGGTATGATTGCCGGAGAAGGTCTGGTTGGTATTCTGATGGCAGTTCTGGTAGCTGTTTTCGGACTGGATCTGAGCCTTGCAGATAAACTGAATCTGGGCAACATCGGCGGTGTTGTTCTGATGATCGTTATGATCTTAAGTCTTCTGAAATTCTCTTTATGGAAGAAGAAAAAAGCCTGATGAATAAAAAAAGGAAACAAAAGGAATCACAGATCAATTATCTGGATCTGATCCCCGTCCACAGTGAGGAAATTCACTGGCACAGAGATTATAAAGACCGGGTCATTCTTGAAGTAGAAAACCGTGGGCTTTTTCATGCCATTGCTCAGAAAGTATTCGGCAAGCCCAGGTTTACCAAGGTACATCTGGATGTAAATGGATCTTTTATCTGGCCGCTCATGGATGGAGAACGGACGGTGACGGATATTGCTGCACTGGTTCATGAGGAATTCGGTGAGAAGGCTGAACCGTTATATCCGAGGATCGTGAAATATTTCCAGATAATGGAGAGTTATCATTTTGTAAAATTTCTTAATATGCCAGGTAGATAACGGCAACAATAAGAACGGGAGCAGCTTCGGCGGCGTCCCGTTCTTTTGGGTTATGAGATACTTCAGCGTGGTGCTGTGATGTAAGAAAAGAAATCATATCATAGCTGTTCACGGGGAGCGTGCGGCTGTGAACGGTGATACTGTGAACGGTAATATAAGATAAGATGAGGTGAGAAGGAGATATGAAGCTGACCAGAAAGAAACCATGGTATGTGGAAGCACTGCTGATTATGATCGGAACAGGGCTGATGGCACTTGCCATTAATTCCTGTTTTGATCCGGCAGGACTTGTAACCGGAGGGTTTTCCGGTATGGCGATTGTTGTCAAGGAATGGACGGAAGGAGTCGTAAAAGGCGGGATTCCTCTGTGGGTAACCAATGTGGTCCTGAATATTCCGCTGTTTCTGATCGGTATCAAACTAAAAGGCTTCGGGTTTGTTCAGAAAGCGGTCCTCGGCAATACAGCTCTTACCGTATGGCTGGCGGTTCTTCCTACATGGAATCTTTCCGGAGAGGATCTGCTGCTTGCCTCTGTTTATGGAGGTGTCATACAGGGTGCGGGAATCGGTCTTGTATTTCTGGGACAGGGAACGACCGGAGGTACGGATATGATGGCAGCAATCATTCAGAAATATCTGCGGCAATATTCCATTGCGCAGATTATGCAGGTTATTGATGGAATTGTGGTAGTGATCGGTATGTATGTATTCGGGGTCCAGCGGGCTTTGTATGCAATCATTGCAGTTGGTCTGGTGACAAAAATTTCAGATGGTATCATTGAAGGTCTGAAATTTTCAAAAGCGGCATATATCATCACTTCCAGACCGGATGAAATCTCACACATGATCATGAACGATATGGACAGAGGAGTCACCGGTATATCCGCCAGGGGAATGTATTCAGGAGAAGATAAGCTGATGCTGTTTTGTGTGGTCAGCAAGAGAGAAATTGTACAGCTGAAAGAAAAAGTGGATGAGATCGATCCGCATGCTTTTGTGATTGTTTCGGATGCCAGGGAAGTGCATGGTGAGGGATTTATTGAAAGAACATAAAAGAATGCAGATACTGTGAAGGAAGTGCACAGTAACAAAATACACAAATATTTGTAAAAAAATTCAAGTTTCCTCTTTCATTTTTGGGCATTTTGTATTAAAATAACCCTAGACGCGAGTGAAATGTGGAAAAAACATATGATAATCACAGGTATCTGTTCAAATTTTTCTGGATTTTTCTGAATGAACAGTTACGATCGCACACTATATGTGAGAAGGGATGGAAGCAGATGATATCAAATCAGGTACTTCAGAATACACTGGAAGGGTTAAAAGAAATATCCAGAACAGAATTTTGCATTGTGGATACAGAGGGCAAGGTACTGGCCTCCACCTTTTCAGATTTTTCAATTCAGCAGGGGGACGTGCAGGCATTTGTAGAGTCACAGGCGGATAGTCAGTTAGTGAAGGGATTTCAGTATTTCAAGGTTTGTGATGACTATCAGCTGGAATATATCCTTGTGGCTCATGGAGACGATGAAGATACTTATATGGTAGGAAAACTGGCTGCATTTCAGATTCAGAATCTGATCGTGGCTTATAAAGAACGTTTTGACAAGGACAGTTTTATAAAGAACCTGCTTCTTGATAACCTGCTTCTTGTGGATATTTATAACCGTGCGAAGAAACTTCATATTGATGCGGATGTACGCCGCGTGGTTATGATCCTGGAAATGCAGCAGGAAAAGGATCACAGTTATATTGAGAATGTGAAGAGCCTTTTCAGCGGCAAGAGCAAGGATTTTATTACAGCAGTTGATGAGAGAAGCGTTATTATCGTTAAGGAACTGGAAGACAATGAGGGTTATCCGGAGATGGATAAGCTTGCCAATACGATTCTGGATACTCTGGGATTAAATAAGGATGGAGAAACGCATATTGCCTACGGTACGATTGTGAGTGAGCTGAAGGAAGTTTCCCGTTCCTATAAAGAAGCAAGAATGGCTCTGGATGTGGGTAAGATTTTCTTTGGTGAGAAAGACGTGATTGCATACAGTTCTCTGGGAATCGGACGTCTGATTTATCAGCTCCCGATTCCGCTGTGCAAAATGTTTATCAAGGAGATTTTCGGAAATAAGTCACCGGATGATTTTGATGAGGAAACACTGGTTACCATTGACAAATTCTTTGAGAACAGTCTGAATGTTTCTGAAACATCCAGACAGCTTTATATCCACAGAAACACGCTGGTATATCGCCTGGATAAGCTGCAGAAGAGCACAGGACTGGATTTGCGTGTATTTGAGGATGCGATTACCTTTAAGATCGCACTGATGGTCGTACGGTACATGAAGTATATGGAAACGCTGGAATATTGATTCGCGGATGAAGTATGGAATCCCTGTATGTTGCAGGCGGACAGTTTGACATTATGCGGATAAAGATATTTGAGAAAAACAATTCTGGATTTTTGATTTGTCTGTCACTGTTCTGGTGGCAGACAAATTTTTGCTTATGGTTATGATGGTGTATGAACTTTATGTGAAGTTACAAAAAATACTTGCAATCCGACAGGAAATATGTTACAACAATGTTACAAAAAAATGAATGGTATTCTGCCGGAATGGAAGCAAAAGTGCTGCCGGAGTTTCTGGCAGGATTTTTTCTTATAGCGGGAATGTGATCCGCATGTTCCTGTGATACAAAAGTGCGATAGACGATGAGGAGGATATTATGATAGATTTGGTTGATGTAAGCAAGTCTTATGGCAAGGGCCTTCCGGCTGTGAATCATGCAAATCTCCATGTAGATAAGGGAGAATTCGTGTTCGTGGTAGGAAGCAGCGGTTCCGGCAAATCCACACTGATCAAGCTTCTGATGAAAGAACTGGATTCTACATCAGGGAAGATCATGGTGAGCGGGGAGCGTCTGGAAGGAATGAAACACAGGCGTATTGCCAAATACCGTAGAAAACTGGGAGTCGTATTTCAGGATTTCCGTCTTTTGAAAGACAGGAATGTTTATGAAAATGTGGCATTTGCCCAGCGTGTGATCGGACGTCCCACACGTGTGATCAAGAAACGTGTGCCGGAGATTCTGCAGGAAGTAGGGCTTGCGGATAAATATAAATCCTATCCGGATGAGCTTTCCGGAGGTGAGCAGCAGAGAGTGGCTCTTGCCCGTGCCCTTGTGAACCGGCCGGATATTCTTCTGGCGGATGAGCCTACCGGAAATCTGGATCCCAGAACTTCGGAAGAAATCATGAAACTTCTGGAAGAAATCAATGAACGCGGAACCACCGTGCTGGTAGTTACTCATAACAAAGAAATTGTAAATTCGATGAAAAAGCGTGTAGTTACCATGCATGAAGGTGTGATCATCAGCGACGAGAAAGAGGGAGGATATCATGAGGCCTAGTACGATCTGGTTTACCCTGAAGCAGGGAATCAAAAACATAAAACGAAATCTGATGTTTTCGATCGCATCGATTATCACGATGGCAGCCTGCATTTTTCTGGTGGGAATTTTTTATTCGATTGTCAATAATGTGAATAATATTGCAAGAAAGGTAGAGCAGGAAGTACCGATTACGGTATTTTTTGACGAAGGCACTACACAGGAAGAGATGGAAGCTGTGGGGGCACTGATTGCGGCACGTCCTGAAGTAGCCAAGATTGAATTTGAATCTGCAGAGGAAGCGTGGGAGAATTTTAAAGAACAGTATTTTCAGGGCTCTGAAGCAGCGGAGGGATTTAAGGATGACAATCCGCTTGTGAATTCAGCCAACTATCATGTATACATGAATCAGATTGAGAAGCAGAATGAACTGGTGGCGTATATTCAGGGGTTGGATCATGTGCGGGAAATCAATCAGTCTGAACAGGCTGCCAAGACACTGGGATCTTTTAACAAGCTGGTATCTTATGCATCCATTGCGATTATTGCAGTACTTTTGCTGATTTCCATTTTCCTGATCAGTAATACCGTTTCTGTGGGAATTTCCGTACGAAAGGAAGAAATCGGAATTATGAAGCTGATCGGTGCAACAGATGGATTTGTCCGCTCTCCATTTGTTCTTGAGGGAATTGTCCTTGGAGTGCTCGGTGCGTCCATTCCGCTTGTTGCTCTGTATTTTATGTATAACAGTGCAGTTCAGTATATTTTATCAAAATTTAATGTACTTACCGGAGTGGTGGAATTTATTCCGGTAGGACAGATTTATCAGACACTGCTTCCGATCGGAGTCGGATTAGGGATTGGAATCGGATTAATCGGCAGTTTCTGGACAACCAAGAAGCATTTGAAAGTTTGAGTGAGGACTGGTACGGATCATTTGACAGTTATGGTCCATACATGGGGTTTTATCCGGTCTGATAACGGGAAAACGGCTGCCGGGGTTCCGGCGGTCGTTTTTTTCGGGAAGGGAAGAGACATGAAAGACAGTGAATACTGGAAAGGGGTAGTGACAGGTGTTCTGGGAGCAGCTGTTATTGCTTGCGGAGGATATCTTGGATATATGCGTGCAGTTCCTGAAAAGACAGGTGTTTTGTCAGATCCTGCACATACACAGAAAATAGAATATCTGGAAAGCCTGATTGATGAATACTATCTGGATGAAAAAGATGAGGAACAGCTTGCAGAAGGTATTTATGCAGGATTGCTCTATGGACTTGGAGATGCTTATTCCAGATACTATACTGCAGAAGAATATGAGAAGGAAAATGCGTCTACAGAGGGGGCGTATGTGGGAATCGGTATTCTCATGCAGGAAAACCCGGAAGGCGGAGTTGCTGTTGCAAAGTGTTATGAAGGCAGTCCGGCGGAAACAGCAGGTCTGGAAGAGGGGGACGTGATCAGTGCAGTGGACGGAACCGATATTACAGATATGGAACTGGATGACGTGGCAGATATGGTCAAAAACTGCGGAAAAGACAGTGTTGTCCTGACTATTCACAGAGAGGATGTACCGGATGCCATGGATCTTACCGTAGAGGTAACGGATGTAGTCCTCCCGAGCGTATTCCATGAAATGCTGGAGGATCATGTGGGATATATCCGTATTTCAGAATTTACAGGGGTCACCTATGATCAGTATATGTCGGCATTTGCTGATTTGACAGACCAGGGAATGGAGAAGATGGTTGTTGACCTCAGAAATAATCCGGGCGGACTTTTGGATTGCGTATGTGAAATACTGAATGAGATTCTTCCGGAGGGTCTGATCGTGTATACGGAAGACAAATACGGAAATCGCGAGGAAGAGCGCTCTTCCGGAGAAAAAACACTGGATCTGCCCCTTGCGGTACTGGTGAATGAGTCCAGTGCCAGTGCATCGGAAATTTTTGCGGGAGCTGTGCAGGATTATGGAATCGGAGCCATTGTCGGGACGGTTACATATGGCAAGGGTGTGGTACAGACCATACGCAAATTGAGTGATGGAAGTGCAGTAAAACTGACCACATCTAATTACTATACTCCCAATGGAAATAACATTAACAAAGTAGGAATTACGCCGGATGTGGAAGTGAAGCTGGATACAGACCTGCTGAACAGAGATGAGATTTCCCATGAAGAAGATAACCAGCTGCAGGAGGCGTTGAAGGTACTGAACCAGTAAACCAAAGAGTCGTATGACAGGATTGGCTGTTTGTGAGACAGAGATCGGGAAAAGTGACTTGCAGTCAGCTGTGAGAAATGTTATGATGATAACGAATCAGCATAATATTTTTGCTGAACAGATGAGGTTCATCTTATTTTTTATCAACTCAGTGGGGGTAGAAGTATGAGAAATTATATTATTACAACAGATAATAATTCCGATCTTCCGGAATCTTACTATAGTGAGCATGGGATTGGCTGCACTTATCTGAGCTATTCCATGAACGGTGTGAATTATACACATGATAATTTCCTTCCGGTGCATGAATTTTATGACAGTATGAGAAATGGAGCGCTTCCTACGACTGCTCAGGTAAATCCGGAGAATGCCAGACTTATGATGGAGCCATATCTGAAACAGGGACTGGATATTCTGCACATTGCTTTTTCTTCCGGTCTGAGTGGAACATATAACAGTACCAGAATCGCTGCAGAGGAACTGGCAGAAGAATATCCGGACCGTAAAATTATGGTGATTGATTCTCTGGCGGCTTCTCTTGGTCAGGGACTTCTGATTCATTATGCACAGAAGAAAAAAGAAGCCGGAGAAGACATGGAAACGGTTGCCGCATGGGTGGAAGAACATAAAAATAATATCGTTCATCTGTTTACGGTAGATGATCTGAATCATCTTTACAGAGGCGGAAGAGTTTCCAGAACAACTGCATTTGTGGGCAGTATGCTGAATATCAAGCCTGTCATGCATGTGGATGAAGAAGGAAAACTGATTCCTGTGGGCAAAATCAGAGGCCGAAAGAAATCCATTCTGGAACTTGCCAGACTGATGGATGAAAAGATTGGAAGCTATAAGGACAGTTGTGATACCATTTTTATCAGTCATGGAGACTGTGAAGATGAGGCTCATTTCCTGGAAGCAAAGATCAAAGAGAAATATCAGATCAATACAGTGATCATCAATCCTGTCGGCGCTACCATCGGTGCCCATTCCGGACCGGGAACACTGGCTCTGTTTTTCCTTGGAGATACGAAGTAACTGCCGGTTATGAGAGAAAAAAAGAAATACAGGATTCTTACGTTTCGTACAACCACCGATGCCATGACAATGGAAAAGGCATGCAGACAGAACGGGATTCCGGGGAGAATGATTCCGGTTCCGAGGGAGATTTCCGCATCCTGCGGACTTGCCTGGAGGATCGATGCGGAGGATTTTCCCCTATATGAGGAGAAAATCCGGGAACTGTATGTGGAATATGAGAATTCGATAGAATTGATGCTATAGGATGATGGCTTTTCCCATCATCCTTTTTCAAATATTACTGACAGGTGCTGTAATCACAGATGGGAAGGCGGCTGTCGGGAATCTTTATAATACGAATACAGGAGATAAGATTATGGAAAATCAGGAAAAACCTCACAAACGCCGTGTACGGTATTCCGGAACACATCCGAAGAGCTATAAGGAAAAATATAAAGAACATGATCCGGAGAAGTATGCGGATACGATTCAGAAAGTCATTCAAAAGGGTGGTACGCCTGCAGGAATGCATATTTCGATCATGGTAAAAGAAATACTGGATTTTCTTCAGATTCAGCCGGGGCAGACTGGCCTGGATGCAACTCTTGGATATGGAGGCCATACGCAGGAAATGCTGAAATGCCTGGATTTTAGAGGGCATCTTTATGCTCTGGATGTGGATCCGATTGAATCTGCCAAAACCAGAGAAAGACTGCAGAAGCTGGGATATGGAGAAGAAATCCTGACGATCCAGCTCCTGAATTTTGCCAACATAGATCAGGTTGCCGAAAAAGCCGGAAAGTTTGATTTTATCCTGGCGGATCTTGGTGTTTCCTCCATGCAGATTGACAATCCGGACCGTGGGTTTTCTTACAAAGTCGAGGGACCGCTGGATCTTCGCATGAATCCGGAAAAGGGAGTAAGTGCGGCTGAACGCCTGAAAGAAGTGGATAAAGAAGAACTGATTGGCATGCTTGTGGAAAACTCCGATGAGCCTTATGCACAGGAAATCGCATCAGCAGTTCAGGCTTACCAGAGAAGTGGGCGGGAAATCGTAACTACCACAGATTTGAAAAATGTAATTGAAAAAGCTCTGGAGTTTCTGCCTGCAGCAGACCGGAAAGAAGCAGTCAAAAAGTCCTGTCAGAGAACCTTTCAGGCATTGAGGATTGATGTGAACAGCGAATTTGAAGTGCTGTATGAATTTCTGGATAAGCTTCCGGATGTACTGGCACCGGGCGGTCGTGTGGCAATTCTCACCTTCCATTCAGGAGAGGACAGACTTGTGAAAAAGTCGTTTAAACAGTTGTATAAAGCAGGAATTTACAGTGAGATCGCGCAGGATGTCATTCGGCCGTCAAAGGAAGAATGCATCCGCAACAGCCGGGCAAAATCCACGAAAATGCGCTGGGCGGTACGTGCGTGATAGTTATCGGATCATGTTTGGAATCTGTCTCAAATTTACTTGAATCAGAGAAAGGAAAATAATGGAAAATATCATTTGCAGATCAGCAAAAAAATGCGGGGGATGTCAGTATCAGGGCGTTCCCTATGAAGAACAGTTAAAGAAAAAACAGAAAATGGAAGAAAAGCTTCTGGGTAAATTCTGTAAGGTCAGCCCGATCATCGGAATGGAAAATCCCTATCACTACAGAAACAAAGTGCACAGTGCATTTGGAAGGGACAGGAAAGGAAATATTATTTCCGGCACCTATGAAGCCAGCACACATCATATCATTCCTGTGGAAGACTGCCTGATCGAAGACGAGAAATGTCAGGAAATTATCCGGACGATCCGTGGAATGCTGAAGTCCTTCAAAATAAAAACTTATGATGAGGATACCGGTTATGGCCTGCTGCGGCATGTCATGGTGCGGCGCGGTTTTCAGACAGGAGAGATCATGGTGATTCTGGTCCTTGGCTCTCCGATTCTTCCTTCCAAGAATAACTTTGTCAAAGCACTCCGGCAGGTTCATCCGGAAATCACGACGGTCATCCTGAATATCAATGACAAGAGAACCAGCATGGTTCTTGGAGAACGGGAAAAAGCAATTTACGGACCCGGTTTTATCCGTGACCGTCTGTGCGGCTGTACATTCCGTATTTCGCCCAAGTCGTTTTATCAGGTGAATCCGGTGCAGACAGAGATTCTTTATGATACAGCTATCCGGTATGCAGGCCTTACCGGCAAAGAAACAGTGATCGATGCGTATTGCGGAATCGGTACGATCAGCCTGATTGCTGCCCGCCATGCCAAAAAGGTTATCGGTGTGGAACTGAATAAGGATGCTGTCCGCGATGCCCGTATCAATGCAAAGGAGAACCGGATTCAAAATGCAGAATTCCGCCAGGGCGATGCCGGCGAATTCATGGTTGCCATGGCAGACAATGATCAGCATGCAGATGTCGTCTTTATGGATCCTCCGCGCGCAGGCAGCGATGAGAAATTCCTGTCTTCTCTGGTTCGCTTGGCTCCAGATAAAATTATATACATTTCCTGTGGACCGGAATCACTTGCGCGGGACCTGAAGTATCTTGTGAAGCATGGGTATGAAGTGAAAAAAATACAGCCGACGGAATTATTTGCTTTTACGGAACACGTGGAGACGGTTGTCTTACTTTCCCAAAAAAGCCAGACGGACATATCAATGTAAAAGTTGAGTTTGCCGAAGGTGAGGGAAAAGTTCCGCTTGATGATATTACTCAAAGAGCGGAAAGCTACAAGCCCAAAGAAATGCGGCAGTTTTATTTGACGTTTCCAAATGGCTACGCATTGCGTAGCGAATTAAGTTGGACGCATTATCGGCTTTTGATGCGAGTGAAGAATGAAAATGCACGAGAATTTTATATGCAGGAAGCTGTAAAATCCCAATGGAGTACCAGACAACTTGAACGTCAGATAGATTGTCAGTTTAAAATCAGCAGAGGAGTATGAAATGATCTATCAGTGGAAATATCAAACCCCCGACGGGTTTTCGGATATGTTGATGAATAGTGACGGGGAGTATCTGACCGGGTTATGGTTTGAGGACTCCGGATATACCGCAAAACATGTGATAAATGGTGAGGAAAAAGAACTTCCGGTTTTTCAGGAGACCACAAGATGGCTGGATCAGTATTTCAGCGGAAAAAATCCGGATTTTACGCCGAAATACAGAATAAAGAATCTGACCGCATTCCGGGAAGAAGTAATCGGGATCATGAATGAGATTCCGTTTGGTAAAACGGTAACGTATGGAGAGATTGCCGGAAAGATTGCAGAACATCGCGGCCTGAAACGAATGTCCGCTCAGGCGGTTGGAGGTGCCGTGGGCTGGAATCCAATCTGTATTATTGTTCCATGTCACAGAGTGGTAGGTACGAACGGAAGTCTCATCGGATATGGCGGAGGGATGCAGAATAAAATTGCATTGCTGGCGCTTGAAGGACATGACATGAGTAAATTTTCAATTCCCTCAGAACAGGTGAATAAAAAGCAGATAAATCTATAAAGAAAATTACGTAAACAAATAGAATGATGTTGGGGTCAAAAGCCCTGCCATAGTACCTTGAAAAGTTCATAGATTTT